>JAIEEY010000362.1 GCA_029067205.1 Lachnospiraceae bacterium | reverse complement strand
GTCAGAATGCATCTTGTGACAAATATTTTTGAAAATCTGGTCATAGATGGGAAGGAGCATATCTTAACCTCACAGCGCATGAAATTAGGAACGGATTATGAAGGTTTTCGATATCTCGAAAGGTTTGTCTATGATGATCTTGACGAAAATGCGCCGGTATGGACATTTCAAGTAGACGGAGTAACAATCACGAAACACTTGCTGATGTTACATGACGGGAATACAGTTGCCATAAAGTACGAGATCAACAATCCAATAGGTAAAGCGGCAGCATTTGAGCTGACACCATTGCTGCGATTTACCTCGAAAAAAGAGGACTTTGATACCTCGCAAAAAATAGAGGAATATAAAATAGAACCCTGCAGTATAGACACAAAAGCAAATCTGCCAGACAGGTCATATTGTATCACAGGCGGAGATATCCAACTATATCTTACAACAAATGCAAATCTGCATGTACAAGAGCCCTGCCTGTTTGGAGAGATGTATTTCTCACAGGACGAGCGTGATGGGCGTGTTTCCATCGGCAATGCGTTTCGTAATTGTGTGATGCAGGTACAGCTTTCTGTAAAAAATGACATTTATGTCATTTTTAGTACAGAGTGTTATGATTACTGGAATGTACAAACACTTTATGAGCGGTTTGTGCAGCAGAATAAAGAGCGGAAAGAACAGCTGCTTGCGCGGGCAGATCTGTCCTCGGAGCTTGGACAACAGCTTGTGCTGAGTGCAGATGCGTATGTTGTAAGACGGGAATCGACAGGCGGCATGAGTATCATAGCTGGTTATCCTTTTTTTGAGGACTGGGGACGGGACACGATGATATCGCTTGCCGGGGCAACGATGGTAACAGGACGGTTTGAGGAGTGCAAAAGTATTTTAAGGACTTTTGCAAAATATGTAAAAAACGGACTTCTTCCAAATCTGTTTCCAGAGGGTGGTGAGAATCCGATGTACAATTCGGCTGACGCACCGCTTCTTTTTGTGAATGCAGTGTATGAATATATGGAGTATTCCAGGGATACTGCATTTAAAGATGAGATACTTCCTGTGTTGGAGCAGATTATTGATGCATATAAAAACGGCACGGATTTTCATATCAAAATGGACAGTGATGGTCTAATCATGGCAGGCGCGGATCTGGAACAGCTTACATGGATGGATGTGCGCGTGGGCGATTTCCTGCCGACTCCACGGCATGGAAAGCCAGTAGAGATTAACGCATACTGGTACAGTGCATTGATGATCATGTATGAGCTGACACAAAATGCAGCATATATGGAACTTGCAGCAAAAGTAAAGGACTCATTTCAGGAAAAATTCTGGAATAAAGAAGAACAGTGCCTAAAGGACGTATTGTCGGGCGGAACGGACGAGAATCAGATACGGTGTAATCAGATCTGGGCACTTACGATGCCGTTTACCATGCTGCCTGTCGAAAAGGAAGCTTTCATAATCAGAAAAGTCAAGGACGAGCTGTACACGACAATTGGTCTGCGCACTTTGGCAAAAGAAGATCCTGATTTTCACCGCGTCTATATCGGACCGATGGAGGAGCGTGACAGGGCTTATCACCAGGGAACCGTGTGGGCGTTTCCGCTGGGGGCATACTACAGGGCTTGTATAAAGTATGCCAGGAAGTGTACGAACATCGCTGATAAAGAGCGAATCAGGGCAGAACTGACACAAGGGTTCGATGCGCTTACGGCTTGGCTAAAAGAGGGCTGTGTGTCTCAGATTGCCGAGATTTATGACGGTGATACGCCGACGGTATCAAGAGGGTGTTTTGCGCAGGCGTGGAGCGTTGCCGAGCTGCTGTGGGCTGTATATGATTTTGAGAACATGTAAACGCTTACATTTTTTTGTAGATATTTATTTGTAATTGTGATATCTTATAATTATAGGTGTTGATGTGGAGACTGTTTGTGCAGATTGACACATGAATCAATGCAGGTATATTTTGATATGCGTCAGGACTGTGACGGCAGCAATCAGAATCAAGAAAAATTTTGTTGCCTAAATCACAGATCTGTCAGAATGGAGGATACGATGAAGTTCGATGTAATCTACAAGACTTCCACAAGCTTTGTGGTAGAAATCAAAGAAAATGGCTATTTTTCATCAGAGCAGGAGCATGAAATCTATGTAAATGGAAACCTTGCAGAGAAGAGTGACCGAAATGTAGCTACGGTATTTGGGTTGGAGCCGGCAACTACCTATAATGTCAGGATCAAGTGCGGGGCGGAGGAATCTGATAATTTCAAAGTTACAACTGAGGAGGAGTTTGTCACTCTGAATGTAAAGGATTTTGGTGCAAAGGGTGACGGCGAGACGGACGATACACTCTTTATTCAGTGTGCTATCAATGCATGTCCAAAGGGTGGAAGAGTTTACATTCCGGCAGGTGTATACAAGATCTATCCTCTTTTCCTAAAGAGCGATCTGATATTGGATATTGGAAGGGATGCGACGCTTTCTGCTTTCACAGACAGGACAAAATTCCCGATTTTTCCAGGGAAAATCGAGTGTGTTGACAAGGAAAAAGAATATCTGCTTGGCACATGGGAAGGTGATCCGCTTGACATGTTTGCAGGCATTATCACAGGTATCAATGTGGAGAATGTGGTGATCACAGGGCAGGGAACGATAGATGGCTGTGCAAGCCGGGAAAACTGGTGGGACAATCCCAAGGTGAAGCGCATCGCATGGCGTCCGAGAATGATTTTCCTGAATAAATGTAAGAATGTTGTCCTTCATGGCATTACAGTAAGGAACAGTCCTTCATGGAATATTCATCCATATTTTTCAGAAGACTTGAAGTTTATCGGTATCTCTGTCCTTGGACCGAAGGATTCACCGAACACAGACGGATTAGATCCCGAGTCGTGCAAAAACGTGGATATCATTGGCGTTTATTTTTCAGTGGGTGATGACTGTATTGCGATTAAGTCCGGCAAGATTTATATGGGTGCAAAGTACAAGACGCCATCCGAAAACCTCACGATCAGACAGTGCTGTATGCGCGACGGGCATGGATCCATCACCATCGGAAGCGAGATGGCAGGCGGCGTGAAAAACCTCAATGTCGAGAACTGCCTCTTCCTTCATACAGACAGAGGGCTTCGCATCAAGACCAGACGCGGACGCGGCAAGGATGCTATCGTGACGGGAATCAAGTTTGAAAATATTATCATGGATCATGTCATGACGCCAGTGGTGATGAATTCATTCTATTTCTGTGATGCGGACGGACATTCCGACTATGTGCAGTCCAAGGAGTTTCACCCGGTAGATGAGAGGACGCCATACCTTGGGGATTTCCTGTTCAAGAACCTGAAAGCGACAAACTGTCATGCGGCAGCTTCTTATCTGTATGGGCTTCCAGAGCAGAAGATTCATCATGTGGTATTTGAGAATGCATCTTTCTCTTTTGCGGAAAATCCGACAGCAGGCGTTCCAGCAATGATGGACGGAGTCGATCAGCAGACCAATACCGGCATTTTTGCAAAGAATATTGAGACATTGGAGCTGAAGAATGTGTCTGTGTCTGGGCAGAACGGTGATTCGGTGATCAGTGACGGGATTGACCGGTTTGTTCAATAGTTGTGATATTTGCAAAATGAGAGTGTAATTTTTTGTTGCGCAGTAATTGTTTAAAACAGATCTGTGCATTTGCTACAGTCATCTAAAATGTTTTGATGATCATGGGAAACATATATTGTGCAGGCATCAAGCTGCGATATGTGGTTTTGACATCAGTGAAGCAGCTTTTGTAGGGCTTGGTGCTTGCAGCGGTGAAAGTATCGAACAGTTACAGATTGTAAAGAATAGGAGTTGTGTTGCATGGCGATTGAAATAGTAGAAAAATATGTAAATGAGCTGATTGACAGGAGTACATTGGACGAACCAGTGTGGAATATTGAAAAGATACGGGCGGGCAAAAAGGCTTCATGGGATTACATCGATGGATGTATGATCATGTCTTTGCTTGAGCTTTATAAAGTGACAGACAATAAGAAGTATTTTGAGTTTGCCGAGAAGTATATCGATCACCGAATTCAGGAGGATGGTACGATCATAGGATATCATAAGGATGAGCTGAATCTTGACAATATCAATGAGGGCAAGAATCTATTTACGCTTTATGATATGACCGGCAAAGAAAAATATGCCAAAGCGACAGAGAAGATTTACCAGCAGATTCTCGAGATGCCCCGCACGAAAGAGGGGAATTTCTGGCATAAAAAGATTTACCCCAATCAGGTTTGGTTAGACGGTCTGTATATGGCACAGCCTTATTACATGGAGTATGAAAACCGGTTCAATGATAAGAAAAATTATAAGGACATTTTCACACAGTTCTTTAATGTGGAGAAGAATCAGAGGGACTCTGAGACAGGACTTTACTATCATGCATATGATTCCGAGAGACTTATGTTCTGGGCGGACAAGGAGACAGGGCTTTCACAGAATTTCTGGCTCAGGGCGCTTGGCTGGTTTTCCATGGCGCTGCTTGATACACTGACGCTTGCGGACACAGAGTATCCTGATTATAACCATTTGTTGAAGATGTATCAGGATTTGATTGACTCCATGCTGAAATTCCAGTCGCCGGAAGGAATGTGGTATCAGGTGCCGAATTTCCCTGGCAGGGAGACAAACTATCTGGAGACAAGCGGTAGCTCGATCATGGCATACTGCCTGATGAAAGGGGCACGTCTGGGATATCTTCCGAAAGAATATAGTGAGTATGGTGTGAAGGCTTTCAAGGGAATCTGCGATACATACCTTTCCACAGTAGAGGGTGAGATGAGCCTTGGCGGCATCTGCCTGGTGGCAGGTCTTGGACCAGACGACAATCCAAGGCGTAACGGGACTTATGAATACTACATGTCAGAGCCGATCGTAAAAGATGATGCAAAAGGAACCGCACCATTCTTGCTAGCCTATGCGGAGATGTTGAGACTGGAGGAAGCGTAAGAGTAGACTCCGCATAGGCTGAAAATTACTACTATTTATGAAAGGCAATCATTTATGAAAAAAAAAGAACTGTACGTAGGTACAGATGACAAGCAGGGATTTGCCCAAATAGGAGAAGCCCTGGAGGCAGCAAAGCAGTTTGCGGATATGGAAGTTGTCATACATATTGCGCCAGGCACTTACAGAGAACGTATTGAAATCAAGCAGGATCATATTTCGTTTCTTGGCACAGATGCAGAGCAGACGAAGATAACGTATTCAGACGGGGCGTTAGACCTGATGCCGGAGGGTGATAAGCGCGGAACATTTCGAACGCCGAGTGTATTCATTGATGCAAATTACTTTTATGCGAGCCAGATTTCTTTCTGCAATGAGGCTGGGCAGGGAAATAAGGTTGGTCAGGCGCTCGCGGTATATGCGGATGGAGACCATCTGATTTTTGAGAATTGTCGCTTTGACGGGTATCAGGACACACTTTTCACTGCTCCATTGCCAAAAAAAGAGAAGCAGGCTGGGGGATTTAAGGGACCCAAAGAGTTTGCGCCGAGGCGCATGGGCAGGCATCTGTACAAGAATTGTTATATCGCGGGAAATGTCGATTTTATCTTTGGCAGTGCCACCGCATATTTTGAGAATTGTGAGCTGTTTATGAAACAGAGGAAAGGCGAAATAAAAGGTTATGTGACAGCTCCGTCAACTTATGAAGGGCAGAAATACGGCTATGTATTCCGAAACTGCCGCTTTACAAGTGATTGTCCTGCTGAGAGCGCCTACCTTGGCAGACCTTGGAGAAATTACGCGAAATGTGTCATCATCAATTGTGAGATTGGGGCGCATATCCATAAAAAGGGCTGGCATGACTGGGATAACAAGGAAGCGTGGGATACCATGTTTTTTGCGGAGTATGGAAATTATGGAGACGGCGCTGGAAGAGAGCGTGCGCCATTTGTTAAAATGCTTACCGAGGAGGAAGCCGCAGAATATACTAGGGAGAATGTGATTGGATTTTAGCAATCGTTAGGAGGATGATAGAATGCAGTTTGGAATCAGATTACACGATGCTGTCAAAGCACCGATTGAGGAGAGATTAAAGATCGTAAAGGAGCAGGGATTTACATGCGCACATGTGGCGCTGTCGAAGGTGATCAGCGAAAATTCAGTAGCACCGGAGGCACTTACACCCGGATATGCTATGTACTTAAAAAGGCTGTTTGACAAGAATGAGCTTGACTGCGCTGTCCTTGGCTGTTATCTGAATCTCGCGAATCCTGATGCTACACAGTTAAAGGCGATCCAGGAGAAATATAAGGCAAATATCCGCTTTGCGGCACATCTTGGCGCAGGTGTGGTCGGCACAGAGACTGGTGCGCCTAATGTAGAATATAAATTTGAGGAGGCTTGTTGGAACGAAGAATCCTTACAGATTTTTATCAAGAATCTCAGACCTGTTGTAAAGTATGCGGAGCAGATGGGTGTGCTCATGGCAATCGAGCCAGTTGTGCGGCATATTGTGTGCAATCCTGTCCGTGCAAGACGTGTTCTTGACGAGATCGATTCACCGAATCTCAGAATCATTTTAGATCCAGTCAATCTCTTGGAAAGTTATAATTATGAGAAGCAGGATGAAATCATCGACGAGGTAATTGAGCTTTTAGGAAAGGATGTTGCTGTTCTGCATGTGAAGGATTTTGTCATCAAAGATGGCAAGCTGATCTCTGTGCCAGTAGGGCAGGGGCAGTGCCATTGGGACAGGATCATACCCTACATGAAGAAGGAAAAACCATTTATGCATGCCACACTTGAAGATACCAAGCCAGACAATGCTGTAGCGGCGTTGCATTACATTATGGATATTTATAAAAATGCATAAAGATTTGAGGAGAATGTAAATGTTTACTATATTATGTATATTACCCATATCGAGCAGTTTGCCAAAAAAATAGTTTGATTTAATTTCCCTTTTTCAACCATAAAGTGTATGATAAATGGTAAAAAGGAAAAGAGGAATTAAACATGGCTAAATTACAAATAAAATCTGGTTTTACCCGCAAGCTAAAGCTCCCCCTGATATTGACACTGGCACATTCTGTTATGAAACAGTTAGGGCTTGCAGAGTACATTAACGATAACGTTTCCTGGGATCCCGACCATTGGGAGGTATCTCCGGGAGATCTGGCGCAGCTTCTTGTTCTATCCACATTTACAG
>JAIEEY010000361.1 GCA_029067205.1 Lachnospiraceae bacterium | reverse complement strand
ATTCTGGGGATATTCTGCGTCCAATCAGACAAATCGTGATCTGTCAACTAATATAGATGTTATTTGAAACACGCCAGCGATTGCTAATAATAAATCTAAGGCAGAAGCATATAAGTTAGCAAAAGAAATATATTGGGAAGGACAATATGGCGATAGAAATCCGACAGTAGAAATTCCTGATGCACAAGGAATGACTCGTGATCAGTGGAAAGATGCATATAGAGAATCTAGGGGTGCCAATAATTTAATATATCAGGCTGAAAAAGCAACTGGTATGTCCTCTAGGGAGGTATATAACAAAGCTGGAATTGGTAATTATGATAATTTGCAGGTAATAGCAATATATGAACATGGTGGAGATGTTTATATGGATGTTAATCCAACTGCAAGAAGAAACCGTTCAACAAGTACTCAGCCAATAGGTATTTCTGTTAAAAATTCTAAAAACATAGATGTAAAGTTGTCTTCCGGAGGAAGAAGGATGTATGATACACCATTTAATATGCATGCAGAGGTAGGAGCAATGTTACAAACAAAACATACAGGCGGAGTAGGAACACTTACGGTTTTGGGGAAGAAAGTATGTACATCTTGTACCACGAATGTGAGATTAATTGCAGCCTACCAAAATTTGAGTAATTTAACAGTAAATGAGTGGAGAACGGGAAATATATATTCATTTAATGGAGCTGATGGTGAGTTTTTCTCAAAACCTAAAGGAGGAGTTACATGGGGAAGCGGGAAAATTAATTAAATAATAATGTATTTTCTATACATATTTTTACTGAATCTATCAATGTGGTTTTAATTATATTTTGGAGAAAAAATTGTAGAGAAATCAGCGTGGACAAGGTATTGAATGTATGCTTACATACTAAATTAGGAACTGTTAATAAATAACCACTTACAAAATGTACCAAGTTGTGCTATGCTATCTTCCAATAAACGCAATTGTATTGGAGGAAAAATGGCTATACATGTTGATGTTTCAAAACTTGATTAATTGATAGTGTTGATAAATAAATCTGTAGATGAAAAACAAAAACGTATCCTTCTTGGCAAGGCAACCGAGGTATATGGAAGAGGTAGGGCGACGCATGTGAAAGAATTGACAGGGGCTGCATTCTCTACCTTACACTCTGGAAATATTGAAGCAAACAGCAGTGATGAAACTGTGTCCAACGAACGGATTCGCAGGGGAGGAGCAGACAGCAAATCTTTTGTAGAACATCATCTCGATGTCATTGATGCTATTGAAAAGATTATTGACGGTCAGATGTATGGTAATCCTTCCAAAGTGATCCATTGGATTCCACAAAACATGAGTCTGCGAAAAATAGAAGCTGACTTGCTTAATGAACACGGGATACAGATTAGCTATGTTAAAATATCCTAACTGTTTACGGATATGGGATACAGCAAGCAGGTAAACCAGAAATTGATGCAGGTCGGCGAACCGAGTCCTGACCGTGATAAATGGTTTGGAATCATTAATGATCTGGCAAAACAGTATGTTGGGACAGGCAATCCTGTGATCTCCGTCGATACAAAGAAGAAAGAAAATATCGGTAACTTTAGGAACAACGGTGCAGAATACCGAAAGTGCAAGGATGCTCGCAAGGTATTGGAGCATGGCTTTCCTATTGCCGAATTGGGCAAAGTCAGCCCTTATGGAGTTCATGTATTAAACAGCAACACAGGTTTTATCATTCTTGGAACCAACCATGATACACCAGAGCTTGCTGTTACCAGCATTGCGTCATGGTGGGATACCTGTGGGAAAAATACATTTCCTGAATCTAAAAGAATCTACATAACATGTGATGGCGGTGGCAGTAACTCTTCCTGAAGCCGGGCATGGAAATGCGGATTACAGGAATTTGCAGATCACACTATACTTGAAGTGATGGTATCACATTATCCTCCAGAAGCTTCAAAATGGAACAAGATAGAACACAGAATGTTCTGTTATATTTCTAAAAACTAGCAGGAGCAGCCGCTTATCAATATTGAAACAGTTGTCAGCCTGATATCCGGAACACCCACTCAAAAAGGTTTAAAAATCGATTGTGTTGTGGACAATAATATCTATAAGACTGGACGAAAGATATCTGATGAGGAACTTGCCCAAGTCAATCTTTTTCCTTATGAACAATTGGGTAAATGGAATTATACAATCAAACCTAATTATAAGGATTAATTTATTAACAGTTCCTTAGTTCATTATGACTATAAGGAGATTAGGATTATGAAGAATAAAAAATATCAATTTGAACAATTATCAATTATTTTTAAAGAAACCCCAAAACCTTATTTTGTGGAAGCAGCAGAAGATATACCATTTCATGAAGTGCGCAAAGTAATAGAGGAAGCCGTTTTGGGAGAAACGCTGGAGCAATTGCAGGTATTTTATGATGATGAGAATTATAGCATGGATATTTGGGCTGAAGGTTTTCGTTCCACTATTTTAATACATGATGAGTTACATGGGATATCATATGATTTTCTGAATGAAAAGTATACTGAAAAGGAGGAATGGGTTGAGATTGCTGGATACAATTCTCCACAAAATAGTATTTGCGAAGATACCAATATATTATTGGACATTATTATAACATTCCTTGAAACAGGGAGACCTTGTAAAAGATATAAATGGTTCGAAACTAAAGAGGAGTGAGTTACTAAAATAATGGCAGTGTAAAATAGTTTGTGTCTATGGAAAAAAATTCCTCTTTTTTGGTAGGAATAAAGATATGACGATTCTTATCAAAAAGGAGGAGTTTTATGCCAGTAGCAAAGGAACAGATTCGACAGATTATTGCAGATAACAACTTAAGCAGTGCAGCGGATGTCTACGCCCTGCTCAGGGACAGCTTCAAGGATATCCTTCAGGAGCTTATGGAAGCTGAACTTGACGCTTCCCTGGGTTATGAAAAAAATCATAAGGGTGATCTCAAAACATCCAACAAGCGTAATGGTCATTCCCAAAAAACACTCAAAAGCCAGTACGGTGAATTTTAGATCGATGTTCCCAGAGACCGTGACGGGGAATTTGAACCAAAGCTTATCCCCAAATATCAGAGGGATATTTCCGGGATTGAAGAAAAGGTAACGGGAATACCCTGCCTAAAAAGGGGAAAAAAGCACTTTGGAATCCCCAAAAACAAAATATGCAGATTTCAAGGTTCAAAATATCACTCGCCAGTAAAATGGCGATTTTTAGAATGAGGTTTTTACCTCAACATCATTATATAGAATATAATGAAAAAATTGAAAGGTTTATATCTGAAGAGTTGGGCATACAACAAGAGAAAGTACAATCAATAGAATAATAACAGGAGTTCTTGTAGGATTTGAATGCGAGATTGCCAAAAGAGGATATATTTTAAGAAGGAGTTTTAATCATTATATTCGCTGGATGAGAAAAAATATTTGTTCTATGCAGGAAGGGTTAGACAAGAAAGAGTTTTCTGACCGATTTTTTCAGCAGACAGCAGAAAATATAAAAGCTATCAACGATGTGTACTATGGCTACAGCCCAAAAGATCACAGATGGGGAATCAGGCTGATAGAAAATGGAGATTTATTGAGTGATATAGTAAAGAGATATGCAAGACCTCAAATATATGATCTGATAGATGCCGATTCCGATTTTGGAATGCCAATCCATTATGATAGTTTTATAAGCATGTTCTTGCTTATCGAGACAATCCTTTTAGAGTTTGAATGTCAGATGTAGGATATCATACATGGCATGATGAAAAAGATGTATAAAGAGTTTGTGAATGGACATCAAGTCAGGTGGATGCTAAAATCTGTATGAATGGATAAGAAGGAGAAAATGGATATATGGGATATGTGAAAGAGGTGTTTGCACGATATGATAAGCAGTGCATTCGAGTGTATCAGGCATATAATGCTGCGATTGCTAAAGAAGCAGTCGCGTTACAGACATTTGGCAAAAATTTTAATTTAGACCGCATGACGTGGATTAAGCCATCGTTTTTATGGCTCATGTACCGTTCTAATTGGGGGACTAAGAAAGACCAGGAATGTATCCTTGCTTTAGACATATATCGGTCAGAGTTTGATACTTTATTGGAAAAGGCGGTACTGACTTCGCCTGATTCGGCAAGCTATACTGGTGAACAATGGGAAAGAGTCTTTCGTGAAACAACCGTATATTGTCAATGGGACCCAGACAGGAATATGAACGGAAATGCAATCGACCGAGCGGCGATTCAGATAGGGATAAAAGGGAACTCAGTGAGGGAACTTTTAGACAAAGGTATCTGCCGCATAGAAGATCTGACACCATTGGTTAGGAAATGGAACATGCAGAGAAAGAACGGGAGACTGGGCGCGAAGGAGTTGCCATCAGAGAAACGATATCCCGTTATGGATGAGGAAGTCAGGAGACGGCTGGCTATGGGAAGATAGCAATCGTTGAAGCAAATACCAGAAATTTAAAAATGAATACCTGAAGGAAATCGTAGAAGACTTTGCTTCGATATTGAATTTGAAAAATGCTGAAAAAGATGTAGAAATTGCTTGAACGAGTTTAATTTACATGGTTTAGAAAATGTATTACTAATAAAAAGAACGGGTTGTTTGTTGTGTATTGATTGCAATGTCAGGGATTATATATGTCCGCTTGTAATCATGTGTCAGATAAAATTAAAGCGGCTACGTTAGAGTAGGACAATAGAATTAGAAAGGGATATGGACAGAAACCAAGAGAAGAAGTCATAAACATTATTAAGACAAATAGAAGAGTTTTACAATATATCAATACATGATGAGTTTTTAATGTATGCATTAGGATGTTCGAAAAATTTAAAAAAATGGGGAATATCTTATAAAATCAAGACTGTTGCAACATGAAAACTTGAAGGTGTGAATCACTTTCATTACTATTTGTGCCACCAACTGAAAGATGGTGGAAGGGTAGTGGTAGCGTTGTGGATAGCTGAAACCGCGATAAATAGGATAGACGAGAAAGAGGAGTATCATCGCTTTTGCAGGGAAACGATTGATCTGTGTTGGGAGTGGTTCGTGAATAGAAAAGTAGACCGATGGGATATTTATGACAGAGTCACATATGAAGAAGTAAATCTTTTAGATATTGTTATAAATACTGATAAAAGAGATTCTGATCTGTCGGATAAATATGACATGATTTTAGTGGGTGTTACATATGCTGCATGGCAGGCTTTTAATTATGATGAGGAGGCCTATGGTTATCCCGAAGACTTAAATGAGATGAGTGACGAAGAGTTTGAAAGAGTGGTCAATATATGGATCGATCAGAAGGCTATTGATCACTCCAGGTATGAAAGTCTGTTGTGTTATCTAAAACCTGAATCCGTGAAGTTCAACCCAATCAAATGTAAAGAAAGCAAATTAGCGGTTAAAGAAAAAGTCATAGAAATGATACAAAACCAAAGTGTATAAAATGTGCCTGAACTGTTATAGCATAATTGAAGCTGGGACAGGCCAGGTAATTGATTTCTATATGGTATAAAGAATTAAAGAATTTAAATCTATTAAAATAGTGAGGTGAAAGAAAGTATGTTTTTTTTACAAACAGGGGATATCATACCAGGAAAGCGGATTGGATCAATAGAAATTGGCAAGGACGTTTCTGCTCTTTTGGAACTTTCACACGATTTTATAGTTCAGGACTTATCTCAAAATCAATTGTATATTGGCGGAGATGTGCAAGTTTGGGTTGATAAAACCGAAAAAATTATTACACAAATCATGGTATATGGGAGCTTTAAAGGAACTTTCATGGGGAGGTTCGGAATAGGTTCTTTTTTGGGAAAAATCGAAGAATGCGCAGGAGAACTGTCTTATGAAGAAGATTATGTTTATTTATTTGAATCGCAAAAAGGAATTTGTTTTGAACTGGAAGATATTGAAGATGACTGGGACAGCATAACATGGTTCAAGTATAATGCTCCAATTGAATACATATCAGTTTTTATGTAATAGCTGCGGTCTAAGACTCTTTCTTTGTTCGGGGCTTCATTCCCTGAAGGTTAAAATAGTATCAAACAGATTTTCAGGATAGTGCGGGGATCACATGGCATACGGATGGGATTTTGACAGGAAGGAGTTTTAAATCCAGCCAAATGGCAGAACCAAAATAAAGAAGTGAATGGATATAGTTATATCCCTCAGCAAAGCAGAGGGGGATTGTTGATGTATGTATACTGGCGGTCAAAAAGACTGACCGCTCAGTATAAAGTGATGCACACAGCCGCATAAGGAACAATGCCGCTTCGCGGCTGCGGCTGGCGCAATACTCACGGCAAATTTCATTTACCGTGAGTATAACAATGAAATGGAAATAATGGAGAAAAATAAGTATTTGGCTTACTATATGGAATTTGACAATAAATACACAGGGAAATTGAATAAGTATTGTGGATTACCTACACATCTGCCACCACAATGGCCTGGGGATGAGCAGTTTGGAGAATGGACGTTTTTGTGCCAGCTCTATTGTGATGGAAAAATGTTGTCCATCCCAGATACTTTGTGTATTCATGTCTATCAACTGATGATAGATGGTATACAAAGCAGTGATCCAGTGGTTGTACAAGTACCAATTGGTGCTGAAGAAAATTGGGAAGGATTGGGAACTGCCGATGATTATTTGCAGGAAGGTGATATTAATTTTAATGAGGTTTGCGAGGAGATTACAGAGGAAAGCTATAGAAAATTAGAAGATAAAAATGGCAACAGAATAATGCATTCTAAATTGGGAGGATGGTATCCATTTATGGAAGAAAAAAATTGGTATTTTTTCACGGAAACAGAATGGAAAAACCAATGTTTTTTAGGGGCGATACGAGATGAATTCTATACGCCATTTTGCTGGGGGTGTGACTATAGTTTGGTTATATTTTTAAATGATCTGAATCAAGTGGAGTGGAAATTTTATTAAATTAAGCATCAGGTTTTCGAGCATATCCTGTTAGTATAAAATACGAGAATCAGCATCAGAATCAGAATAGAAAAAACGTGTTAGGAAATGACGGCAGTGATGTTAATTGGGAGGCTCACAACATTGTAAACTATGCAAAATGAAAGGAAGAGCATATTCAGATTTTCCTTAGAAGGAAGGTGTAAAAGAATGGATTGCATACAAACTATTTGTTTGTATTTAAAGAAATAC
>JAIEEY010000360.1 GCA_029067205.1 Lachnospiraceae bacterium | reverse complement strand
TATTCAATAGAGCTATCGAAAAGGGACTGATTTTAGTCCACTTTATGTAATTTTTATTGCAGAAAACGGTCAATAGGTAGTATTTACTTTACCTAAAATACTTCCTCACTGTCAAAGACTATCCTTGCCGTCTTTACGCATAAGATAGATATACAATATTCATTTTCTGCAAAATTTTGTCTTTTTCTGCTAAATATATTGCTATTCTGTTTTTATTATGTATAAAATGGAATGAATAAAGGAGTGCAAACTTATGGATTTACATATAGATGATTTGAAACTTTCCTACCATACTAAGAATACCCTTCATGAACTGGGCTTTACTATGGTTTCCGATCTGGAAGGTCATGACTATATTTCTTTGATACAAAAGTTCCCCACTCAACGCCACCGTGTCTATTCCATTATTCAGGAACTTAATAATGCCGGATATTTACTGCCCCCGGACAATGCAGTGTCAATTAGTGATGTACCTATGTCCAAAAGGCTTTTCCATATTCTTGAGAGAAATTATTTTCTCTACTTATCCCAATTATCTCTATGCTCCAAAGAGGAACTTGCAGGTTTGCGCAATCTTGGAGAACAAACAATGATTGAGTTGGAAGAAATATGTCAGGCATACCATATAGAGTTACGTTCTGTACATAGCATTAAAGAAAATTTGGCTCAATATCACTTGCCTTTTACTTCAAGGCATTACGAAGCACTCTATAAGTACAATATTGCTTCTATTGACGATTTCAACAAAATAACCACGCATGATTTACATATCATATGCCAACAATACTACTACGACACTATGAAAGCATATTATATCTTAAAGGATAATGGAGTTGTCTTTCAAGCATGGGAAGATCAGTATCTGTTTGAACTTTTATCAGGAAAAATTGCTCAGAAAATAAGCAGGAAATACCGGATTGATACTATTGCAGAGCTACGATCCTGCTCTGAAGAATATATTGAGAGTATGCCTTCGGCAATATTACCCAGTGTAAAAGCGGTGTTGGCAAAATATCAAATCTAAATATCTATAATTGAGACAAAAAATTTGACAGGCAATAATTTGAATATCATTGCCTGCCAAATAAATGTAGAAAACATATGCTTCTTCTGTCAGTCAGAATCATGCCACTCTCTCAAAACGAGTCCAAGCATAACTTTCGCAAATTTACTATTATACCTCAAGCCGCCTTGCTATATTTTCATATATTGCCATGTTTCTCTTATAAAATTGAGATAAATCGTATCTTGCTAATGTTTGCAGATCTTGAATTGCTTCCTCAAACATGGATATAAAATTGCGCCTATCATTTAATCCCATATTTCCTGTCCCTTTAGGCAAAGATGTAAGACCGCCACCCTTATCCACATTGCAATGTGCCCCTAATGCCCGCATTTCAACAGTGCTTGCACTTGACGGATTAATGTCATTGATGGCTATTTTCTGCTCAAATTCTTTACCATTTTCATCTACTCCTTTAGCAACAACTACAGGATTATCTTCTGTTGATTCGTCAGCATACTTAATGTAAATTGAAAGCTGAAACCCATTGAGCGGCGCATGGACACACTGAAAAAGCACATTGAGCAGGCCGATATTTATTTCAAGTACAAAGGGAAAAAGCCGCTGACGGATGCGGATCGAATCCAATTCACGGCGGCGCGGAACTACCTCAAAAGCGTGATGAACGGCAGAACTACAATCCCAGCAAAGGCATGGAAAACGGAATGCAACAAGCTAACTATCCAGCGGAAAGAACTCAATCAGCGGTATCTCGCACTCAAAGCCGAGGTAAAGGGAGCCGAGCAAATCCGCAGGAGCATTTACAGAATTTTGCGGCAGGAACAGTGGGAACAGACCCCACACAGGGCGCAAGACGTTGAGTTGTAAAATGACGAACCGGCGAGCGGATATACCGTCCGCCGGTGTTTATACCTTGACGTGAGACCGCACCACTCTTTGCTTATATCACGATTTGTTCAGTTCATGACGTTCCAAACCAACCACGCGTCCATTGGAATCATACCCAAGAATTATCTGATAACGAATATTCTCGAATTCGTAGATATCAATGTCTGGCTAGCTTTCAACTAACTCTGGAGGTCCCCAGCTATCGTTGATGTTATCTCGATACTGCCCCACCATTCTACGCTGTAGTTCAAAAGATATCAGGAGCATGTTGCTTACCACTCCCATTTCAGTGGCTTTTTGTATTTTGATGTAGAAGCGACTTGCTGCTATCCTAATGTTGACAAAATGATCTCTTATCAAAAATTTACGTCCAAGGGCTATTACTATGCCTTGTTGATGAAAAACCGCAAGGATTACCCCACTCATGAAGATGATATGTTTTCGGGCAGTACGCACCAGTATCTCTATATACTGTAAATGTCGAACATGCAGCTCTCGAACCAAGACCAAGTAAGTTGCAATTACTGTCCGTTATACAAAATAGGCAGTTGCCAAGTGAGTAATCGCAATCACTACCTGCAAAATTTACTATCGCCTTTGGTGAGGTTTTTGAATAATGGTAGTGATCAGTAGCTGGACCATTAAATCTGTTACAATGTACGGTATCTCCAACAGAGTATTTTTTTGTTCCATGATCAGGAGGATAAAAATCTTGCCCACCACTACGCATCTCTTGATACATTTCGGCTTCTTTCTTGTCCATTAAATCCATCAAGTCGCCAAAATTTAATTCGACCACGATGGCAGTATCAGATTTTGCTTGAATATTATCGCTAAAAGTAGCAATTTGACTGTCCTTAGTGGTTGCTTCTATCGGAGAATTACTAACATATGCATTATCAATAACGCCGCTAACGTTTAATACTCCACGTGCCATCGCGGGATTAAGATCAATAAGGGCATTCTCATCAAATGTATATACTACTCCATTTATACCAATTTCACCTGCTTGTACTCTAGCAATCCGATACATATGATCGGTTTCCATTACCCAACCATATGTTGTGAATAGTTCAGTAATAAATTCCTCGGAATAGCCTTCGTCAACAAAATCTTCCATAGTAAAATCTGCTTTTAGAATGGAATAAACAGGAATTCCCTGAAATTCTTCTGCGCTGGCATAGGTCTTCAAACTTAATATACTCAGCAGCATGACAAAAAGTAAAGCCACAGATATGACCTTTTTAGTGTTGGCCTTTAATAATGTTTTAACCATAAAAATATCCTTTCAAAATAATCATAACACCTTAACATCAGTGTCTGTTTACATACATCTTCCATAGGTATAATCAACCATTGAATTCTTTGTGGTCACCAAACAATCATAGGCAATCACTTCCTTTCGTAGATTCATAATACATATGCGAAATATTTCCACCTGTTTGTTCAATAAGTACTATTATGTATTTACTGAAAATTGGATTAATGGTGGAATACCGGCTTCGGGCAACAAAAATATAATAATTGTACTAATCACTTGAAGTATAGCAATAAACATAAGCAGATACTTTATTCCATGCTTAAACTTTGAAAAAGGCAACAACATCCATCCAGACATCAAAATACATATGATGGAAACAATAGCACAAATTCCAAATGCAATATATACATTAATTTGAGCGATTTTCTCCAATAATCCTGTCAAATACAATATTATATGAACCGCTTGTAGCGCCCCTGTCACAATATATATTCTTTTACTATTTTCAGATTTAAAGGAATCGCGTCTTAACAAAATAAGTAATCCGATTATCACTAAAACAAGTAAAATTCCAATTCCTACGGAGACAGTAAAATTCATGATCTCACACCTCTCATCCAAAACTAAAGCCAAATATTAGATGCATTTTTCAGTCCATTGACAACCATCACAAGTATATTAAGGTCAAACCCCATTATTCAAACCATCGGACTCACCTCCATATTACAATAGAGACATCTTGCACAACTACCTATATTCTAATAATTTTTCCAAATAATTCAATATACCTTGCAGAATGTGTCCCTTTTTTGCAGAAAATGACCATCCAAATAAAATTATCCCCTTGAATCAAACCTAAATTCAATTCAAGAGGACTTATCTCTATCGGCTTTTTCCGCTCTTTACAGGCACATTCTTTGTTGTATTATCCTTAATCATTGCTTTCTCTGCTTGCTGCTGATGTGTCTCAAAAGCCTCCGCCCCATACTGGAACTCCGGCTCTGCCACCCTTGCAAGTCCACCATAAAGGCATCCCTGTTCTGGATATACTCCACAAGACCATATGCGTTGTTGTGGTATGCCTGTGTCTGATCCTTATCCTCCATATGGTTTATGGTGCGGTTTAAGAAATGCAGCTTATCCTCTTTTGGCTGCATATCATGAATTCATGATATTCCGTACATATCCGTAAAAGTGTTTGCTTGCCATGCCAAATAGGTGTATAATGTCTCAAATTGCGTTAAGGGAGAATGTTATTATGAGACGATTGGGAAACACACTGGATGTTCAACAGTTTTATCCAAAAGAAATGGATATTGCAGCAATGGATATGACACCATCAGAGATTACTTTAAGGATTTATGTACGTTCCCAATGTTGTACATGCCCCAAATGCGGGCACAGATCCAATCATCGACATGGTACTTATGAAAGAAAGATTCAGGATCTTCCTATCTTAAATAAGAGAACCACCCTCCATGTGAATGCATATGAATATTATTGCGATAATCAGGAATGTGAAGTGACCACTTTTGCCGAACATGTTAATGGTTTCCTGAGTCATTATGGAAGGATGTCATCAAGGCTTGAAGACCTCATCCTTACTATTGCCCTGCAGACAAGAGTGGATGAAGCCACACATAAACCTGTAGCAGTTCTTGATGGCACTACTCTGAAAGAATGGCTCAGGAAGAATAAACAGGTGACTACAATAACCCGTGACCGTGCAGGCGCGTATGCAGGGGCTATAGAAGAAGTCCTGCCAGACTGCATGCAGGTAGCAGACCGGTTCCACCTCCATCAAAACCTGATGGAAGCTGTAAGTAAGATACTTGGCAGGGAGATACCTTCAACGATAGCTGT
>JAIEEY010000036.1 GCA_029067205.1 Lachnospiraceae bacterium | reverse complement strand
TGTCAGAAAAATAACTAAAGAAAACGGAGGTATCAAAATGGGAACGATGAAACGGGCGTATCTTTATGTCACACGGAAAAAAGGAAAAAGTGTCCTGCTCTTTTTCATTCTTCTGATCATGGCAACTTTTGTATTGACTGGGCTTTCGATTTAAAAGGTGTCACAGGCGGAGCAAAAAAATCTGAGGGAGGCGTTAGGTGGTGAATTTCACATTGCGGTTGAATTTTCAGAAAGCAATCCATATTTCAGGAAAGCGAATGACAGGGAGGGCAATGTGGAACTTTGGACGGAACTTCCCATTACGCAGGACGTGATTGATGCCGTCATGTCCACAGACGGCATTAAAAGCTATGATGCGGAAACAAAGTCTTTTGTTTCCACAGCTCTTGATGTATTTCCCGGAAATGTCCCTATGAAAGCGGAATTTAACAATCTGGTATATGCCAGGACTGTGGCGGGTACTGAAAACAGCAGTTTCTTCCGATCGGGAATTGCCAAATTGATCGAAGGAAACCATATCACAGGAAATGAAAGTAATGCTGCAGTGATCAGCAAAGACCTGGCAGATGCGAACGGTCTGGGATTAGGCAGTTTTATTTCCTTGCAGGGTGACAGGGCTGTAGATGTCAAGGTCATCGGCATTTATGAGATTCTGAAACCTGATTCGCCGCTTGCCAATATTGTCACTTATGAAAAAGCAGAAAACCAGATTTTTACTGATATTCATACTTTGCAGGACCTTTTTGGGGATAAACCGGCGGGCTTTGACAGTGTGACATTTACCGTATATGATCCGGCGCAGCTTGACAATATCCTTTCAGAAGTGAATGGACTGTCTTCTGTTGACTGGCGTGCCTTTACGGTCACAACCAATAACCAGACTTATCTGGAGGCTGCTGCACCATTGCAGAAACTGCAGGTTTTGATGTCATCCATCATATGGGTGATTGCATTGGTGAGCGCGGTCATCCTCTCATTGATCCTCACTATGTGGGGAAGGAGCCGAATCCACGAAACCGGAGTATTCCTCTCACTGGGCATTGGAAAAACAAGGATAATAGGACAATATCTCGCTGAAGTTCTGATGATAGCAGTGATTGCTTTTGGATGTTCTTATTTTACGAGCAGTGCAGTTGCGGGACGGATTGCAGAAGGTTTATTGCAGCAGGGCACTCCAGCCAATGAGGAACAGTCAGACAATGGTATTGCCATTGTTGTAAAGGAAGGATATGGAGATGATATTGCGGTCAGCATAAAAGATGATTCTGGTCTGTCTGATATGCCATCTGGTCAGGATACTGCCCCGGAAGCCCGCGATTCGGTAGATGGGACAGAGGCAGATACAGAGCACATCAGCGTTACGATTGGGTTTTGTACTATGATACGGCTCTACCTTATAGGCATTATCGTTATCATTCTTTCAGTGGGGATTTCCTCACTGTCGGTAATGTGCCTGAAACCCCGTGAAATCCTGTCAAAAATGAGTTAAGAAAAAGGAGAGAATATAAAATGGCTGTTTTGGAAATGAAAGAGATATGTTATGCCTATGAGAAAGGCAGACCGATATTGTCAAACGTAAATACTGCATTTGAAGCAGGGAAAATGTACGCTATCCTTGGGCCGTCCGGCTCCGGCAAGACAACACTGTTGTCACTGATCGGCGGGCTGGATATGCCGCAAAAAGGTGAAATCCTCTTTGATGGTGAAAATATTTCACAGTGCGGGCTTGCCTGTCACAGGCGCAGTCACATTTCGTTGATCTTTCAAAGCTATAACCTCATTGACTATATGACGCCGATGGAAAATGTGGCTTTGACAGCCAAACAGGATGTCCTGCCCCTGCTCCTGCGGCTTGGGCTGACAGCCGAGGAAGCAAAGCGCAATGTGATGAAGCTGTCGGGCGGACAGCAGCAGCGTGTGGCAATCGCACGCGCTTTGGCCTCAGATACGCCTGTCATTTTAGCGGATGAACCTACAGGGAACCTTGACGAGGACACGGCAGGTGAAATTACAGGCATATTGAAAGAAAGCGCACATGAACTGAATAAATGTGTAATCGTTGTAACCCATTCAAACGAATTGGCAACACAGGCAGATGTTGTTTTGAATTTAAAGCGTGGCAGGCTTCATATGCAGCGGTCTTCCGTTTCCATAGGGAGTGCGGAAGGTCTTGGCCAGTTTGTTTTGTAATTGGAATGTTATAGAAAGATCTTGCAAGAAAGGGCATAGTATGGTAGTATAATTGGTAACAAGAAGGTGACCAATAAAATGATGAATAAAATTACTGAATCAGAAGAAATTATTTTGAATTTATTGTGGCAAAAAGAGTCACTGTCAATTATGCAGATGGTGAAAGCGTTAGAAACGCAAAAAAACTGGTCAAAACAGACCATTATTTCTTTTTTAAAGCGAATGGAACAGAAGGGCACTGTCGCCTTTTTTGTACAGGGTCGTACAAAGTATTACTATGCAGTGATAAAAAGAGAAGATGTAATCAGAACGGAGACAAAGGGTTTAATGGATCGGTTTTTCGGAGGGAAAATGGGTGCAATGGTTTCGTACATGGTAAAAGAATCTGAAATCTCCAAAGAAGATATTCAGGAACTGCAGACTCTTTTGCAGAAGCTTAAGGAGGACAACGAGAATCATGAGGGAAAGTGCCATTAATATACTATTGGGTACAACGATACTCATTCTGCTGATACTCTTGTTCCGCAGACTCTTTTGGCGAAAATGTAATCCCAATATATTATATTTTTTGTGGATATTTGTTGCTTTAAGAATATTATTGCCACTGCGTATTCCAATCGTGTTACAAGACAGTTTTTGGCAAAGTAAATTAATAAATGGCAATCCTGTTGTTTCAGATAGTGGTATTTTGGAATCTTTTTTTCAGAGGATTCTAAATCGGAAGACTTCGGATTAGAGGATTCAAAATCAGGGGATGATTTTTTCGGGAATGCTTATTCTGAGGCCAAAGGGGAAAACAGAGATGAAGGGAATTATGTGATCTATCATGCGAATGAACGTACATGGGATCTGATCTTTAATGATCAGGGACAGCTTGCAGTTATCGAAAGTACAAAATGTGATGAAATGGGAAAAGATCTGCTGATGGAAGGTGATTCCGTGGAGTCAGACTGACATACCAGGGAAAAATTTTATAGGGGGGATTATTATGAAAAATAAATATATTTTGGCAGTGCTGTTATCTGTGATCTTGTATGGATGTTCTTTTTACAATAAAGAATGAGTAGTCTCGGAAATTATTGGAAAAAAGCATTGACACAAATAATACTATATAGTACTATCTTATATAGGAGGAAAATAATGATTGAGACAAGAGGTGGATTTTTAATTTCACAGATTAAGCAGATTCAGGGACGAGTCTTTGGCAGATTGCTGACGGAAGCAGGGATTGACGAATTTAATGGTGCCCAAGGGCATATTCTCTATGTTTTGTGGCAGGAGGATAATCTGCCCATCGTGGAACTGGCCAGAAGAACGGGACTGGCAAAGACAACATTGACCAGTATGCTTGATCGAATGGAAAGTCTGGAGCATATTACAAGATGTTATGATCCCAAAGACCGCCGGCAAATCCGCATCCGCCTTACGGATCGTGCGCGCAAGCTGGAAAGTAAATACAAAGAGGTTTCCGATGAAATGAGCTGTTTGTTTTATAAGGGATTTACGGATGAGGAGATTTTGAGGCTGGATGCAGGACTGGAGAAAATATTAAAAAATCTGGAAGAGGAGGAAAGAAAGACATGACACTGAATGAGATTGATAACTTAGTAAAGGAAGCTGGGTTTGCCAGTATCGGCTTCGTGGACAAGAATGGGAATCCGAGTATAAG
>JAIEEY010000359.1 GCA_029067205.1 Lachnospiraceae bacterium | reverse complement strand
GAATAAAATGTTGAAACTTATCCAAAAAACAATTCTTACATTTCTTATGGTTACGATGATTCATAAGATGAATCCTGTCTCAGCAATTGTGAATGATTATACGATATCCACCTATTGTGAGTATCCCAATCTGGATGACATAGATTCTAACAATTAGCGCAGAAGAAATATATTATGTTCTTTTTCCATACATTCCCCATATGCTTCTTTTAATTTTTGATAATATAGTAAATCACTGATATAATATATAAATCCTGCCCATCTATCACATTCTTGTTCATACTGCCCTTCTCTTTCCAATGTATGCAGTATATTATTTAAGCAGAAGGGCAATACAGATATTTTTCCACATAATAGTTCGTTTCTTAATACTTCATATATACATTGATTTGTTTTCACTATAGCACTGTAATTATTGAGCAATAGTGAATAAGACCTGTATCTGTATTTTACACTGACTTTGCTTCCTCTCATCTTTTGCAATGCACATCGATAAATCCACTCTGCTTCCTTGTGCTGTCCTGTTTCTTTTAGAGCAGCACAATAATAATTTATTAACAGAACCTCATTCCGTGTCGGTATATGGCACAACGATTTCTTATCAAAATCCATAATACTTCTCAAAAGTTGTTTTTGTCTTTCCAGAGAAACTTCAAAAGGAAGTTTTCCCAATCTGTTTTGAATCAACAATTCCTCGGATTCCATAATTTGTCTGTTTTCTTTTACTGTCATATCCAATTCTTTTTTTAATCTTTCACAGATTTGCTCGGCTTGAGCGTACTCCCTGCGTCCTATCACTCTGTCCAGATCTCTCCTGCGCTCCATTGTCTCGAAAGAATCAGTTACTGCGTAACTGTTGTATCTTCCTTTCTCAATCCTCAATTTTTCCATAAGCTTTTCAAAAGTTTTCTTTTTCGGAGAGATTTTTCCTGTCTCAAAACGGGAAAAGGATTCAACATTTTTATAGATACCATCTGACAATTCTATCTGTGTCATACCTCTTGCCTCGCGTTCACAGCGCACCAGTTCATAATCCAGGTGGTACTCGTGTTGAGAACAGTTATGGAACAACCAATCTACAGGATACCACTTTTCAGCATATTTATCCCACAGATAAGTCAGGATTTCCCGATACTGCATCCATTTGCTTTTCTTCGGATTTATCCCAGATTCTTTCTCTGCTTCTGTCATAAGCGTTAAAAGCGGAAACATAAAATACAAAATTGCATTTCTGCGCAGTCCCTCCATTCCTTTTGCGCAGAGTGTCATTGCATGCAGATAATCACCCTGATTAAAATAAATTCTGGCAAGCAGCCATATGCATTTACTACATATTTTTGCATGTTCTTCTTCATCTGTAAAATTTTTATCTATGTATGCCATCAAAATTTCCAGATGTTGCTTTTCCTCGCTTTTTGCTCTATCAGAAAGACTTTCGATTTCAATCCGTTCCAATGCCAGTAAATTTTCCATTTCAATTGTAGAAATCAAATACTTGTCAATTCTTTCATAAGTGAAGCCCGGCAACGTCAGGGCAATTGCATCCTGTAGATTCTGTTTTGCATTTTTATAATCGCAATCTATACGATACAACAGGCATGCTCGCATTCTGCTGCGATACATTTTGTCTACATTTGTTCGAGTCGGATATTGATTTAAAATATCCTCAGCCAGTTTTCTTTTTCCTTTTAAAATCGCCCTTTCCAATAAATCCCTCAACCGCACCATGCGATACATTTCCGTTTGTAGCACTCGTTCCAGCTTATCCGGTGACTTGCCAAGGCGCTGTAATAAAATATCTACAATGAGCGGATCTGACTCCCTACGATCCTTTTCAATATCATACAGCATTTGTTCAGAACAAAGCCCTTCTGCTAACGTTTTTCTTGAGATGGATTTTTTTTCATTCCTTAATTTTTCAATTAATTTACCTATTGTAATCATACTCATTTTTACTTCCTCGGCTGGTAACTCACACATACAAACACCACTGCGTATCGATGATTTGGAACTTACTATCGCTGCTCCTTCCACATTTATTTTTTCTATTTTGCATTATAACATTGATGGATATGGCTGTAAATGCATATTATACTGGCGGTCAAAAAGACTGACCGCTCAGTATAAAGTGATGCACACAGACGCAAATACGCAATGCGTATAAAGAACTATGCCGCTTCGCGGCTGCGGCTGGCGCAATACTCACGGCAAATTTCATTTGCCGTGAGTATAAAATGCTACGAATATAACTTGTCATCCCCTGATGCAAGTAGTATCATAAATACAATCATAAAAGGAGTGTGATAAAAATGAGTACTTTTCCAATGAAAGATATGGCAAACACATACATTGAGCATTCGATCGTTATCAACAACTTTGTCACAGATGTTGGCAGCCAGTTAAAGAACTCTTTATGCCGTGTCTTCGGTGACAGTGTAAAATATAAATGGACAGAGAATGACAATAAACCCATTATTCCAGATGTATCGATTAATTGTGACATCAAAAACAGACGCTCCACTAATTTCCTGGGGGTTCCAAGATTCATCATGGAAGTTCTGTCTGATGCAACAGAACAATATGACCGCAGCGAAAAGATGGAATTATATAAAAAAGTTGAAGTCGCAGAGTATTGGATTGTGGACTGGAGAAAAAAACAGGTGGAAATCTATGTCCTGTCGCCCGATGAAAATTCGATTGACGACGCGGAATACCGACTGATTGCAACCGTCACAGAGCAGAACAAGGAAGAATTGAAAATCCATATGTTTCCTAATATAAAAATTGATTTCGTTCAATTGTTTGACGGGGTAGATTAAAAATTTCTCCTGTCCGCCGCCAGACTCGTACATGCAACGGACAGGAGAACTCTACCCCGAAATGACACATCCGGAAAAATATACCCGCCAGGACTATGACGCCTTAGAAACATAATACTGCGCCTGAGCGTTCCACAACTCGCTATACTTACCGCCTTCCTGCGCCAGGAGCGTTTCATGGTTCCCCTGCTGCACCATGCTCCCCTCGTGAAAGACAATGATCTCATCGCAGAAACGGCATGAGGAGAGGCGGTGGCTGATATAGATTGCCGTCCTGTCCTCAATAATCTCATTTAACCGCGTGTAAATCTCATACTCCGCCATCGGATCCAGTGCGGCGGTCGGCTCGTCGAGGATCAGGAAAGCCGAATCCCGATACATAGCTCTCGCAATTGCAATCTTCTGCTCCTCACCGCCGGAAATCTCTACTCCCTCCTCCGTCAAATCCTTATACAAGATGGTATCCAATCCCTCCGGCATTGTCTCCACGCGCTCCCAAAATCCCGCTTTCTGGCAGCAGCTTTTCACTTTCTCCTGATCATATACCGCACAGGCAGCACTGCAAGCCAGAGGACACTCGGCACTTTATTTTTTGCTTCCAGCAGCATGAAGAGCGTATTTTTGAGTACGCCGTATTTTTTCCCCTTTTTTCTCTCCGTAATTATTTTGGACATCATTTCCTCCACTAGATTTTCAACAATTTCGCAACAGATTCCTGCTTTTGCTGATACATGATTTTTATGGAACATCCATATCTTAACATGAAAAATCCCCAGACATACATTTCGGGGACGAAATGTATATACCGGGGGACGAAATGCTTAGGACTATCTCAAATTAACTTACTGTGGCAGCAAGATCTCTGTGGTGAAAGCGCCATCTTCACTGTTCCTGCGGATATAGCCCTGATAACGCTCTATGATCGTATCGATCCGCACAAGTCCATAACCATGCCCTTTCCCTTTTGAAGTCAGGAAACGCCCGTTTTCCTTTTGTTGTTTCTTTACTGCAGTGCGGTTCGTAAAAGACATGTAGAGCTGCGTATTTTTCATATCCATATAGACGCGGATCATGCGCTCTTCCTTTGGCAGTCCCATACTCGCCTCGATCGCGTTGTCAAAAAGATTTCCGATAATGATGCACAGGTCAATCTCTGCCGTTGTAAGCGCCACCGCTACATGCGCGTCCGCTGTCACTTCGATATCCTTTGCTTTTGCAAGTGATATCTTACTGTTTAAAATAACATCTGTCATCTTATTTCCTGTCTTCAGCGCCATATCCACCGTATTTAAATCCGTATCCAGCGCGTCCAGATAGCGCCTGATATCGTCCAGCGCACCCATATCCGCATAGCTTTTGAGTACTTGTATATGATTGCGGTAATCGTGCCGCCAGCCGCGTATCTGGCGGTACATATTCTCCACTTCCGCATAATGCGTTGTCAGCAGGTCGCTCTGATAGGCAGCGATTCGCTTGTCGATCATTTTATCTATTATAAACACTTTTCTCCTTTCTGGTTTTGAAACCTTAAATTTTGAGTTGTCAGTTTGGCAGCCGGGAAATAATATCTTCCAACTCAGCTTTTCTGCCCAACTCTATTTCATTCCCGCATTCACTCAAAATAGGAAATTTTCTGTTTTCATGATCGATTCCAAGAACTTTTGGCATATCTGTTCCCTTTAGAATTTGCAGAACAAATTTCCTGTCATGTGGCGTAATTTGCGCAAGAGCCTCCTTTACAAGTGGATAAACAGAGTCGTCATTGATCAGATAACGAACGTTCGAAAACAAGCCAAATACATATCCACGGCTTGGAACTTCGTGCAAATGGGAAAGCAGATATGTAACCCCCTCCAACTGATAATAACAGACAATGTTATGAATGATCTTTATGATTGTATCCATAAAGGACGGCTGGTAACAATCATCATCTAGCATCTCTATAAAATCCAAAATGTTATCTAAGGTAAACTGCTCAGGATGCTCCAAAAATTCATCCCTAATCGCATCGTAATCGTCAGAAGTATCCATTTCATCTCCATCCTCATCCCAAAGAGGGACATGATCTGTGTGAATCCCATCAAAAAAATCCATTTTCTCCTCCAATGTCATTGATTGATAGGTACCTGCCTCATAGTCTTTATACTTCTCCACCACCTCCAAATATTCATCGTGGGATTCAATTTTTGTATACGCCATCATTATGCTCCTTTCTCCATTAGAAACTGTTCAGACATCAACAACTGACTTTATCATACCACAACGACTTTCAGTCTGGAACGTTTTATTATTAAAAATCCCTGACTTCATCAAACCACAGCATCCACTTTTCGTCAGATATTTCGAGGGGCGCATTCTCCATGAGCTGCCTTACGGCTGTACCAGCGTCCTCACGCTCGGTTGTCTCAATACCTTCCAACTGGTTGATTTTTTGAATAAATTCCGTAATGGCCTCATGCACTTCATCTTCTGTAGTTGATTTTTTAATCTGATTAAAACATTTTTTATATGCCCTTGTTGCTTTTTTCGCATTTTTTTCTTCCCAGCCTGAAAATGGAATACCATACTCCGCAGCAAACCAGATCTTTTTTCGCAGTTCACTGACACTTGTAAAATCCATTTCCCTTTCTTTTTTCAGCTTATTTAGTTCTGTCCTTAATGCTTTTCCCGCTGTTTCCTCGATATTATAGCCAATAAAACTCCTTAAGCTGTCCCATGTTTCCAGCTTTGGCATATCATGCAAATCAGGAACATACCTCAATGCAATATCTTCAAGCTTTTCTAAACCTGCCAATGCGCTTAACTTTGTCATATTTCCCTTAAGTGCAAGTGCCCTCAGATTTTGAAACTGAAGCAGGCTGGTACAGTCAAACGCAGTTTCTGTAGGAGAAGTATTGATATCCACACATGTTGCCTGTGCCAAAGCATTGTAAACAGGTAACTGATAAGATCCCCCTTTTTCCGAACAGCGTGGATAAAATGCCAGACGTGGAATTTTGTCGCATTCCATGATCTCAAAATTTTCAAGAGTCCCGGAAAGCACAAGCAACGCTGTCTTCTCTCCTGACAGAATCCGAATTTTGCTATCTTCTGTATCAATAAACAAACGGTAAATGTCAGCCCTTGTAAAATCAACTGTCATGTCCATATGAGGCACCCATTGAAATTCTTCAATTCTTCTTTTATATGACCATTCGATAAAACCAGTATCATTACCGAAATAATAGAACCATCTCGGCCAGTCACCATAAGGATATTTCTCTTTATTTCCCTGACCATAACCTGTATATAGACAGTTAAAAGCATCCCTATCGATCACGCTGTCCTTTTCCACCCAGACATCATATTTCCCCTTTGAAATCCCTTTTGTCCCAATAGAAAAAGAACCCTGCCCTCTGGGGATCACAACCTTATGGCTATCCACACCTGTCAATGAGATCGTAAATTCTCTATCCATATCCATACCTCGTTCAACTCAAAAATACTCTATCATAGCACGGTTGACCGCCTCATACAGACCTCGGGAAAGTGGCACCTGTGTCCCGTCCTTTAGAAACACCTGCGATTTTGTTATTTTCTTAACGAACTGCAGATTCACAATAAAGGATCTTCCCGTGCGGAAAAAACTTTCGTCCAGCTCTTTCTCCAACTCGCCCAGTGTCTTTTTGACAGTATAGGGTTCCTCGGCGTAGATTGTCACATAATTTCTCTGCACCTCCAGATAACGGATACTATTGACAGGAATGCGCACAATACCCTCCGGCGTCTGCAGGCACAGCTCCTTTTCCCTGTCCTCCACACGCTGCACGGCCCGTTCAAGCACACTGCCAAGCCGCTCCTGTGTCACTGGTTTCAACAGATAGTGCAGCGCCTCCACATCATACCCTTCCGCGATATAATCCATATATCCCGTGACAAACACGATCTGAATCGCATGGTCGCGTTCCCGTATTTTTGCCGCCAGCTCTATTCCATTCATGCCATCCGCCTGCATCTCAATATCAAGAAACAGAATATCAAATGTCCTGTCCTCCTCATACTCAAATAAAAACGCCTCGGCAGAAGGATATTCCCCCACATACACCATGACTGCATGGTCTGACGCCCACTTTTTTATGCAACTGGAAATATACAAAGCATCGGCACGCTCATCATCACAGACTGCTATTCTGTACATTGAAAATCCCCTCCCGCTGCAATTTTGTTTTCTATTATACAATGAACCGCGTTAAAGATGCAATATTGCGGCAGAATTTGGCTTTACACTCCGTATTGAATCCGTTATAATAAATACAATAGCATATAAATATAATGTTCAATGATAAAGGGCGGTGGAAGCGACCAAAACATATGCTGAACTGAAACGGCAGTATATTGTCTTAAAAGCATTGCTGAACAGTTTCGGTGTAAATCTCACCGAGATCGATAGATCAAAGAATAAGTGTGAAAGAAGGTCACTTTCATACTATTAATTGGTATGCGTGACAGAGCACGCAAGGGGTATCAATATGAAAACAACCCAGAAATACCCATGTTTAAAATTGCAGACGAGGGCTATGCGATGGCAAACGCCATCGACGCACTGAAAGAGGTTGCCACCGCCGTCATTGACAGCAACGAGAATGACGGCGTGGCAAAATGGCTATCTTTCAATTTCTGTTAACGCAACCTCCTGTCCGTCACAATATACTGTTATTGATCCGTTATCAGGCAATGCCAACAGTAAATCGCCGTAGTCTTTCTTTTGAAAACGCTGGATATTGATCTGCCAGCCTTTTTCATCATAGGTCAGCTGATAGCCATAGCTCCATGCAAAGCCCTTATAGCAAAGATACTGCTGTCCTTCCGAGTGATACACATACCATGTTCTGATTTCGCAATGATCCATCATTTGATTGCGCACATCCTCGGGCAGATCCTCCACGTCCAGCCTGTATACATCATTCTCCGGATCAATTTCCTCTTCTTTTTTCTTCTGATTCTCAAATATCTCTTCCTTATGTGCAGAATCCTCCCCTTCCTCGAATTCCCAATTCGAAAAGTCATCCGAGCCAAACAACTCTGTCACTTCCTCCGCAGTCATAAACTCCACGCTCATGATCTTATTCCTGATGTTACGGGTTACTTTCACGTCCACTGTGCCAGCGGGATTCCAATTCAGTGTCCTAAAGACCATCTCCCCATCATACTGATCTGAAAATACGCGGACAAGCTGGTTCAGGTAATAATAATTTTTTCCCTCCCTGGTAATCCCCCACTCCTGATACTGTTTTGCATCCTCCTGTTCCGCTTCCAAAAGCCATGGTTTCAAATCATCAGAATCCAGCAGAATCGACTGAAAACTGATATCCATGTCCCCTTCCTGCGCTTTGTCCTGCCAGCTTTGTAACAGCTCTGCACTCATTTCATCAATCAGAACAGAGAAAAAGCTGATCTCATCATCCGCATATGCCCTCTTGGCATACTCCCCAATCAATGGACTGCCGCTGTCAATGCTGCCGATCAAAACAGAAAAATAGTTGATCTTATCATCCACATATGCTTTCTCAAGATACTCCTCGATCAATGGACTGTCGTTGTCCAGCTGAAAAACTGCATCGGAAAAGAAACCGATGTCGTCAGAAGCATAGACTCTGTCAAGCCATTTCCTCTGGACAGACTCATCCAACGCAGAAAATACTGCACCAAATTGCAACACCATATCCTTTTCATAATATTGTTCCGCCCAATACTCTGTCAAATCTTTCTCTCCAGTCTTGTTATTTGCTGTACTCTGATTCCCAACATTTGTATTGCCGACATTTAAGCCTTCCGTCTGTGTAAGTTCACTTGTTGTACTTCCTAACTCAACACGATCCGCTTTCATTTTAACGAATCTGACAGGCACCACATATGCTCCCATAGCCGTTGCCCCCATCATCATCGCAACTGTAAACACGATTGATATTGTCGTTATCAGTCTCGAACTCTTCTTGAAATCCATAATCACACGCAGCCTTTCCTTTAACAATTCCACACTCTCGTTGAGCGTGACGTACACAGGAAAATCCTTGCACCCCCCACCTGTTCCCATTGCGCGAAACAGTGTGTCCCCATAGGCGCGCCGCTCCCCTTCCCCGAGCGATTCAATGACTGCTTCATCACAGGAGAACTCGCAGGCATGGTTGATTTCCTTCCCCATCAGCCAGACCAGCGGATTGAACCAGTGCAGGCAGACCGTAAGCTGCACCAGCCATTTGTAAAACATGTCCTTTCGCTTATAATGCACCAGTTCATGCCAGATGGTATATTGAAAATCCTCCTCCGTCAAATCTGCTGTCTGTAGTATGATACATGGGCGGAAGAAGCCGATCAGCAATGGTGACGGAACCAGACTGTTTACATACAGCTCCATCGGACGCCTCACTCCAGCCTGCTCTCCGACCTGTGCCAGCCTGTCCAATAAATCTGTGTCAGAAACTTCCCTGTGCCCAGCTTTGACATATTTAACAAAGCTTTGATAGAGCGTGATCTTGCGAATCAGCAAAAGCGCGGCAATCACCAGCCATGGAATCCATAGATTCTGCCATAACTTTTTTTTCATGCTTTTGACCGGAATCTCGGTAACCGATGTCTTGCCACCATTACGCACGGATTCCTGATACCGTATGACTGTGCCCTCCTCCATTGGAACAATCTGTGTAGTATCATTCTCTATTGTCGGAAAAGCAGGTGTCTGAATATTGGAATGCCCCGCCTGATTCATATTTGCAAACAGCTCCCCGACAATGCTCGTTTCCGGTGCAATCGGCAGCAGCAGGCGAACAATCACAACCAGCCAGATATAGTACTGCCACTGTCTGCTAAGCCTATTTTTGAATAGGGGTTTGCCGAAAAACAGGACAAGTATCAACAGGGAACCTGACAATGACAGCGAAAAGACACTTTTCATCACAACACTCATCTGCCATCACGCTCCTTTTCCCAGAACTGCCGCAGCTCCTCATAATCTTCTGAGGAAAGCATTTCCCTCTGAATCAGTGTCGTCACCAATCCTTTTGCATTTCCTTCATAGAGTTTGTTGAGCAGCGTCTGTGTCTGCGCCGCCTGGTAGTCGGACTCGGACACGACAGCTGTATATTCATTGCGGCGCCCGATTTTATTGGTCTTTAAAAGCCCTTTCTCAACCAACCGTGATAACAGCGTAATAATGGTATTCTTCTGCCATGTGCGCCCGGCTTTGGTCAGCTCCTCCATAATCTGTGCATAGAGCACACTGCCCCCGTTCGCCCACACAATTTTCATCAATTCCAGCTCAGAATCAGAAACCTGTTGTATCATGATAACCTCCTTTTCCTCCCAGCCATATATCGTCAAGGCGGGATTTTATGATAACATTCTGTAGTCTTAAAATTAAGATAACATTTTGTAGTCCATATGTCAACACAAAATAAATGGATTTTTTCAAAACCTTTCCTCTACGCACCGCTGTGCATAAAATAAAAAGAACGGTAAAATGATCACCGTTCTTTTCAAATACATTTTAATCCAATAGTTTCTCATATGTCGTTTCCAGCGCATCCCTGATTGCCCGAATCTGCTGGATCTGTATATGCTGAATCCCCCTCTCAATCTTGACAAGACATTCTCTTGTGATCGGAATCCCCTGCAGATTCATCATTCGCACAAGCTCCACCTGCCCTATTCCCCTTGATTTTCTAATCTTCCTGATATTATGCCCGATTGTTCCCGCTTTGTCCTGTTTAATCTTCTGTTCCGTTCTATCACATCCTCTGAACCAAAATCAGTCCATCTTTATGTCCATTTTATGCAATAATTATAGTATAATGGGACTGAAAATGGTCCATTTATAGAAATATCTAAACCTTTGTGCAGTCACATATGAAAATATGTATTAAGGAATCGTTATCTTTCCATGTTCTCTCTCAAATTCAGCAATATGTCTTTTCACAAGAACCTCCAATTCCCTGTTCGCAGAACGCGCGTCATATTCCGCTACATAACGAAGCTTCTTTAGTATTTCTTCATCCGTCCGAAAAGTAAACTTTATAATCTTGTCCGTCATTTCATAAAACTCCTTTGATGACTTTTTGACTTCATTATACCTTTAAATTGACGGCAAAGTTTAAGTTGACGGCATTATGACGGCATATTATAATAAGAATTAGACAGACACCTTTGTGCATCCTGTACATTAGAAAACCGTCTGAACGATACAAATGATAAAAATCAAAAAATTATAGGAAAGGAAAAAATCATGAACCATAAAATGTACATTACCGATGAGGAACGCAGAAAATGCCGCAAGGTTGCAGACGCCTTTGCGGAACTTGAAAATGAAGATATTGATATCGTGGTGGCTGATGCTGGAAGATATGGATATGTAAGACTTCTGTATTACGGTGAATCATATGGCTTTGACAAGGCTGTCTGCTACACTGACAGCACAACACTGTTCAACGATTTATGGAAAGACTGGCTGAATGGACAGCTCTTTCAAATAGCACTTGAAAATCCGCCGCTGATGGATTTGGATTACGAGGATATCTTTAAGACACTGCCCAAAGAAAAGCAGAATAAGCTGATGAGTAAACGTGATTATTTTGCGCAAAAATCAGGCATTACAAATGCCTGATTCTCCGCTCCACTGCCCATACCAGCACACAACCTGCAGCATAGCATATTATATCCTTTACATCAAACGATGTCCCCAGCAATATGCGCAGAAATGGATTGTCTGCCCCACCGAGCAGCTCTACCAGATTAAAATACTGCAAAATCTCCACTCCTGTGGCAAAGAGAAAAACATACACTGGCAATAGCCGCACCGAATCTGGTATCCATGACCGAATGAATGTGTAAATGACAACTACAACCAACATGTCGCCGATATATGGTCTCACGATCCTGTCATGGACAAACAGTGCGATCAGCACCTCCACTAACAGTAAAATAATTGTCAACCCAACGTAAACGACTCTTTTTTTCATTTTGTGCTCCTCAATATAAAACGAAAAATCCTCCACTTACCAGCAAAGGACTATTTTTTACACATACATATTAACGAATACGACGATGATAGTCAAGCACTTGCCAACAGATTATCCCATCATTCTCTATTGCGGTTTAAGCATAACAACAACCAAATCCATATCGCACCAGTCTCTACCAGTGTCTTCACCCAGCTGTTCACCTTTATATCACCGAACCATCGCGAACTGTTGCAGAAAAATAAATAGGTAGCATTCTATATACGGCTGTGTTAAAATAAAAAAGGAAACAAATTAACATACCATTGTAATTCAGAAAGGGGCTTTACTATATGAAACGATATGTTATGGCTGCATAGCACTGGCTATTGCAATAAAATAATACAATTGTTATAGCCAATGCTTTTCCTGATAAAATATGAATTTAGGAGGCAGACATGGGCTATATTCGAGCAGAAGAAATTCTGCCCACTGAGATAATCGAACTGATACAACAGTATGTTGACGGAACCAGCATATACATTCCAAGAAAGCCGGGACACAGACAGGAATGGAGTACAAAGACCGCATACAAATGCGAACTGCAGAACAGAAACCGATTGATCTACCAAGACTTTCTGTCCGGCAAAACTGTCCGCGAACTGGCAGAATGTTATTACTTGTCTGAAAAAAGTATCCAACGGATTATACGAATGGAAAAATGCACTTTGTAACCCAAAGTGCATTTTTATTCAAAACCACTCACACTCCAAAATGGATCATATACTTCTCTTCCTGAATCGCCTTCTGGATCAGCTGTGCAAGCAATACCAGCTGATCGTCTTCATTGATCCTATGGTCTGACAAGACAATATCCTGAAAAGCGGTCAGCGATTCTGGCGGAATCAGGGTGACACCAAATCTTGCCAGCCCCATCTCCGGGCGGCTGAAACGATGAAAATACGTTTTCATCAACACAAGCTGTTCCCACCAGTCATCAATATAGCGGTCATCATCAATAGAAACGCAATGATACCGTTCTGGCTCATACACTCCATAGTCCTTTGTCCCGTCAAAGCAGTCAATGATTCCAAACTCTGTTTTTAACAATACTATTTCCTCCATTACCTGTTCCATTTCAATCCAACAGTCGATATCTATCCGGCACGCGGAATTTAACCGATCACCATAAGTTCCATTTTCCAGATACCACACAAGCATATTTTTCAACTGCTTAAAAACATCTGTCCAACTGCGAACATTCTTCCAAACAAACACCTCATCAGCAAACGGCTGTCTCTCAGCAAAAGCACCGGTATCATAATTTGGGGTTCGATTCTCAGCCTCCAAAGCATAGACCTCATCCGTCTGATACCGAAACACAAAGTGTACCCACTGCACTCCTGTCCCATGCATTGCAAGCAGTTTGTCAAGCCACGAAGCCAGTCCCTTCAAAATCTCCGTCTCTGTAAACACAGACAAATGATCAGCACCTGTTTTTCCCAGACTATGTATCGACTCCTGCAGCTCCTTCTCCCCATAACAATATTCCAAGTGCCTGTCAATCCGCGAAATACTCAAATACCCCCGAAAACGCTCCACCTCCGTTACATTACATAATTCAAACATCTCCGGAAGAAGCCCCGCCAGATTGTTCCTGCGGCACATGCGGAATGATTTATAGTAATAATATGTACCGCTCTCTCCAACCGCAAAGGGCTTTGGCTCGCAGATCTCCTTAGGCGTATACTGATTTCCTTCGTCACCTCATCAAATCCAGTAAAGCATTTCTGCCATGCCAGAGAGGGATAAGAGCATCCTGCCAGTCACGCACAACTTCCCTTCTCATATATACATAATACTTTACATCCGCCGTGACGGAATATCCTGATTCTCTACCTACCCTCAGATATTCGTACAACATATGTAAAAGTGTTGTTTTTCCAGTAGCACTATCCCCTTTGATGATAGTAATATTCCTTCTTATAGTAAACTCAAATAAAACCTTCTTGCTCTTTACCTTGAAATGATAACTGCCTTTCATCGCATTGTCTCCTCCGCTTCCAGCAATGCTGGCACATACTCCTGCGGATTATGCACAATTTTGCCTGTATTCATAATCTGAATCTCAAAATCCCCTTCAAAGTGGAGAATGTGCTGCAAGTACACTGTCAAATCTTTTTGCTCTGCTATTTTCAGAATCCACTTTGCACAGCTGTTTCCACAATTTGACATATTATAGATAAAAGAGTCATCCTTCAACATTAAATCAAAACTTTTACGCCACCAGACAGCCCCTAGGGTGTAATCGCCCCAAAAATCGGACTCTCTATCACATGTGCACTAATCACTGTGGATTTATCTACATCCTTTATCATTTCTTTTACGAGAGTGTCCTCAATCCACTCATCTTCATATACATTGTCAAAATAGGACGGTACATCCTCCATGTACTCTGTTCCACCATAATACCAGATTTTCAGCATAGCATTTCCTTTCTTTTAGGAACTATCCCTTAATGGCGTCTTCTCCACTCCTTGACCTGTTCCAGCCTTTTTTTATATTCCGTTTCCCTGCCCTGACCGGTCGGCTGATAGTACTCCCTGTCTAACAGCGTGTCCGGCAGGCATTGCATGTTCGTAAGTTTCTCCTCCGTATCATGGGCATACTGATAACCTTTTCCGTAATCCAGCTCCCCCATCAGCTCTGTGACAGCGTTGCGGATCACAAGCGGTACAGGCTCTGCAAGCTGCTCTATCGCATCAATCTTTGCATGTTCATATGCCATGTAAAGCGCATTGGACTTTGGCGCAAGCGACATGTAGACCACTGCCTGCGTCAGATGTACAGTGCACTCCGGCATTCCGATAAAATGACACGCCTGATACGCCGCTACCGCGATCTGGAGCGCCTGTGGGTCGGCAAGTCCGATATCCTCACTCGCAAAACGCGTCACCCTCCGCGCAACATACAGCGGATCTTCCCCAGCTTCCAGCATACGCGCAAGCCAGTATACCGCCGCATCCGGATCCGAATTTCGCATGGACTTGTGGAGCGCCGAAATCAGATTATAGTGCTCTTCCCCTTTCTTGTCATACAACAACGACTTTTTGGAGGTACACTGTTCCAATGTCTCCTCTGTGACTGTGACTCCACCGTTCTCATCGATCTCACCGTTAAGAACAACCATCTCCAATGTTGACAGCGCGTTTCGCGCATCTCCGTTGGCAAAATTCGCAATTGCCTGAATCATATCATCCGAGATACTGACCTGCTGCATTCCAAAACCTCTGTTGTCTTTCAGTGCGCGGTTCAGCAGCCCGATCAACTCCTCCGTTGTGAGTGCGTGCAGCACAAAAACCTTGCATCTTGACAAAAGAGCGCTGTTGATTTCGAATGACGGATTCTCCGTGGTAGCCCCGATTAAAATAATACTTCCTTTCTCCACAAATGGCAGAAATGCATCCTGCTGTGCCTTATTAAACCGGTGAATCTCGTCGACAAAAACAATCGTCCGCTCCCCAAAACGACGGTTTTGCTCCGCCTGTTCCATAACGGTGCGGATCTCCTTGATCCCGCTTGTCACCGCTGAGAAATCAATAAATGCAGATTTCGTTCTGCCTGCAATGATCCGGGCAAGTGTCGTCTTGCCCACCCCGGGCGGTCCCCAGAAAATCATGGATGACACCTGGTCACTCTCAATCAGCCGGCGAAGTACCTTTCCCTTCCCCAGTAAATGTGTCTGCCCTGCGTATTCCTCCAGGCTCTGCGGCCGCAGTTTTGCCGCAAGCGGCTGCGGCATCTCTCTGTCAAAAAGTGACATCTGTGTCATTTGTTCCATACTTCTTCCTCACCTTCTTCCCCCTCCAGCATCTTAAGATAATTCCCTTTGTCAATATGCATCATCGATATCTGATTCTGGAATCTGCGAAAACCATATACACAGTCGACATTTTGGATCAATGACTGCAGGCGCTCGTCGGGCACGCAGACAATCAGCTGCAAATCCATCTTCCGCGCATATTTCAGGCAGACTGCGCTGCGCTCCTGATCCATCTTGGAAAATGCCTCATCTAAGAGCACCAGTTTAATCTTGGAATCCCTGTTGCTCTGCGCATGATAGAGCATGGCAAAACCTGCAAGCAGCGCCACATACTTCGGGTTTTGCCCCTCTCCGCCGGAATCCCGCCCCGCCATCTCGTCCACATAATTTTCGCGGATAACCTCTCCGTTCTCGTCCGTCACCTGCTCGTACATACTAAAAGACAGATAATTTCGGTAATCTGCAAACTCTTCCATGTCCCGCAAGCGCTGTTCCCTGACTCTGCCGTCCTCCTCGCGGACTGGCATAAATTTGTCGGTCAAGAGCTTTATTTTCTGCTCGTATTTCTGATAAAACTCGTCCTCACCAAGACTCAACTGCCCCTCGACCACATCCGCACCGACATTTTTACTGTCGAGCTCCGGCGCTGTCAGCATCTCATAAAACTGACCTTTCTCATCGCGCGCTGGCTCAATCTTGATCTGATAGGTGCTGTCTGCAAAATTTGTCTTTCGAAGCAGACGGTTAATGTCATGCGTGTGCCGCTTTGCGGCTTTAATGTCGCCGTGAATCGTGGCAATCACATTCTCACGCAGACTCTTGTATATGAGATTGCACTGCCGTTCAAACTCACTCTCATACTTTGGCTCATAGTCATTTTGATAATCCTGCAGCAGACGGTCATATACAGTATTGTCCTTTTCCGCGCCGTTAAATCCAACCGATGGATATTCCCTGTTAAAACGGTTCCGGGTATTCTGGAGCGTCTCTGTCTCCTCCTGTTCCTTCTCCTCAAGACTGCTGATCTGTGCAAAAAGCTTGTTGCGGATCACCTGACCAGAACGCGTCTTTAGCTGCTCTGTAATCTCCGCCTCAATCTGGGCATCTGCCTTGTAACCGATCCTCTTTTCTTCCAAATCCGTCCGAAGCCTGTTTTGCTCACCTTCTTTTTGACTCATCATTCTGGTGCGTTCATTTGTAAGGTTTCGGTTTTGATTCTGCTGTATCTTCTTCTCTTTCTTTTTCTCTTCGAGCCTGTCCTTTCTCTCCTGAAGCTCCTTGTATTCCCCTTCTTTGAGTCTTGCAATATCCTGCTGAAGTTTCACGATATTTCCTGTCACCTTGTCCAGCTCTTTGCCTGCCCGTGACAATCGCACGAAATACTCTGCGTCATTGTCCAGATTTTCAAAGCCTGCTGCCGCCTTCAGTCTCTCGATCAACTGCCTCAGCTCCGCACACTCTGTCTCCTGTCTTAGCAGATTCTCCTGGTATTCTGCAAGCTTCGCCTTTGACACCTTTGTCCCAATACATGCGTATTTCTCATAATCATTTTTGCGGAGATGATGGAAAATAAAGTTGCTGTAAGAATAACAGTCTGGCGTGACACCGTCACGAACGCGCTCTAATTCCTCAACCGTATGACATTTCTGGATTCGCCCCAGATACCGTTTCAGGCATGTGTCAATGTATGGAATCTCCGTCTGCACCGCCTCATAGAGGGAGTTGTCATCGACAGAACTGTTCGACTTTGCAATAGCATCTGTATTGATCAGGTCAATTTCCTCATACTTTTTCATCTCCCGAAAAAGCTTTGCTGCATCATGGGCATACTTTGGCTCTGTCACAAGCGACAGCTTTAATCTGCCCATTCTACCCTCGATGGCGTCCTTCCACTCCGCATCTTCCACATTGAACAAATCCGCAAGGATATTCACTTTTATCGCACGCCCGTAACTGTCCGTCAGCCTGCGCTCCAACGCCGCCCTCGCCTCTTTCAATGCTGCCGGATACGGTTTTCTGTCATTCTGCAGGTCATCTACCAGACGACTCAATTCTTTGATTTCTTTTTCGAGCTCACGGCGCTGCTCATTGTACTCCTCAAGCACTTCATCAATATTTTCGCGTGTATTCTGTATGCTCTTCCTAAGACTTTCGCATAATTCTGCATCCACCTTACCCTTACAGAAATCCTGGATTTTGTTGAGCATAGGATTGCTGACATAATCTGTGATGACTGTATCTTCCTCCCATTTTCTCAGCCCTTGCGTGACTTTCCTCCACTGTTCACTGTCCGCCGCATACATTTTCTGTATTGTCACAAGCTCCCCGAGCTGATTCTCCTTTACACCCAGATCACTCGACTGGAGATCTGCTAAAACCTGAATCAGTTCCCCCTCAATGTCCTCCATCTCCTCATCAAGCCTTACCTTATCCGCTTCCAAACGTCTCAATTCCTCCGCAGCCGTTCGGATTCCATCCTCGTCTGCAGCAATCTTGTCCTGAAGCTCCAATATTTCCGTGCATCGTATCATCGCCCTCGACCGAATGATATCGGTACTGACTGCAAGTTTCCTCTTCCCTGCCTCCTGCACTTCGGTCAAGAGCTCAATTCTGTGACGCATGTCCTTGATTTTTTCCTGAATATCGCGATAGGAACCAAGCTGCTCGCTGATCTTGCCGATGATATCCCCATCGTTTTTCGGAAACATGTAATCCTTGATAAACTGTCCTGTGCCGTCCGTCATTTTGAGTGCGATTGCGCTCTTTTCCATCACGGTAAAACGCTTGCCGTCTATGTATCCCAACAGGACATCATAAAGTGCATTGGTGTACGCCTCCTTTGACGGATAGATGCGGTTGATGTCCTTTCCCCTGTTTTCGGCACTGGCAGCGCGCTCCTCCACAAGCTTTCTGATTTCCTGATTCGTATACGGATACCCTGCTTCCGTAAGATACCCTGCCTCTGGCATCTTACCCGAATGACTGAAGTACATCATTTTCTTGATCTCAGTATCATTTTTCCTTACTTCAAAAGCCAGACCTGCACAGCTGGTCAGATGACTTCCTGTGTCCTCGATTTCAAGCACAATGGTCGAGCAGAAATCACTCCCGCCGCGGTTGGCAGTGCCGTCTTTCTGCTCCCCCTTAAGATAACTTAGAACACTCCTCTTATTCTTGGCATCGTCCGCCGCCTTATTCAAAAAACTAGACGAAATGCTTCCATACAAGATTACTTGTATCGCGTCCATCACCGTTGACTTTCCCGATCCGCTCATTCCGCTGAACAGATTGACATACTCATGAAAAGTCAGCACCTGATGCGTGATTCCACCCCAGTTATTGAGACACATTCTCGTAAATATTTTCTTTGCTTTCTTCACTTGTATACTCCTCTGCATCTTCCGTTGTTTCCGCATAATTTTTCACCAGCTCATTGATATCCACTGATGAACAGAAAATGTTAATCGTGCTGTATATGTAAATCGGTGAATCATCCTCGAGGCTGCCGATTGCCCCCGGAAGCTCTATGATCTGATGTGTTTTCAGCATCGTCAATGCGTCCTGCCATTCCTGCACGGTGAGTTTTCGCGCAAGCAGGTTCGTGCTGCTGCCGACTTCCCTGATTTCCTCGAGACTTGTAACGGTCGCATTCAAGCCTTCCCCCATAATCTTATCCCTGTAGATCACTTTGAGAATGAGCAGGATACGCGTGCCGGTCAGTGTCATTCTGTCTGTCGGCATTCCCTCGCCTTTTATGCGGAAAATGTGCTCATGTGGGTCATGCACCAGTTCGCAGTCAAGCACTGACAGATAATCCGCGATAAACTCCCGGTGGTTTGCGCAGATGCGGTATCGCGGATTGTCCCGCTGCACCAGCGTCACCGGATCACATTTCACCTGCAAAATACAGGTCTGCCGGAACAGATCCTGTATCGTCTTTTTGATCCCCGCCGCCTCATTGGGAGACAACTCCTCTATATATCTAATCATCCAATCCTCCGTCCTTTAGGTCAATGCACAACTCCGTAAATGCAAAACCTTCCTCATTGCGAAGTTCCTCTCCGAGCTTCACGATGTCCTGCTTTGTCTGTTTTCCTACCGTCTCCTGCCACAAAAATATCATTTTCTCCAAATCCTCCACGGACTGCACCGTGTCATCGGTGGTCTGGAACACACCGTCTTTCATATTCCTGTCACAGAATGCCTTCAACTGCTTTTTCGTGTACAGCGGCTTTGGCACAAAATCAGTGATCTCTGCCTTGTCTGCCTCCTCTTTATTCTCAACCGCCAAGGGTTCAAAACGATTCTCAGAACTGTCGCGCCGTCTGTACATACTATTGTCATCAAACATCTTAAACGGCGCTGTCAGACAGATTTTGCTTCGCACCTCATCCAATATGGCATCTGGATTGCTGCTCCTGTCAATCATTTGTATCAGCCGGAGTACGCTGTCCTCCTTGGCAGATCCCTCCTGAAAAATGTACTGGATCCTGGCGAGTGCACGCTTTGCAAAGACCGCCTTCTGCTCCACAAGTTTGTTATATTTGCGTTCAATTAAATCTATTTCCCGCTCGATTTTGTACACAAGCTCATCTGCTTCCTCATTGTACTTTACTGCCTTTTCCGCGCGCAGATATGCAGTTGTATTCTTTTCACTCTGGTTCAAAACATCTATCAGCCCTGGTTTTTGTCTGTCATTCTGGTTCAAGATCCCGCTGATCAGCTCCTTTACGGATTCCTTATAGCGGTAAAAGCTGTCCGTGGTCGTGAGAATGGCATACTTCTCACTGTCGCTGTTGTTGATCTCGTTCACCAGCACCTGCTGTACTTCCATGAAATTTCTGCTCCTTGAAAGCTCGTCAAAATAGGTGCGCATGCCATTTTGCATATTGGACAGCAGCAGTTCCAGATTTTTGGACGTATGAAGTGCACTTTTTAATATTTCGTTGTTCTTTTCCTGATCTGACTGATATGTAAAAAGAGCACTGTAAATAGAAAGAATACTCGCGCGCTCCCTGCTGTCATCCTCACTCTGCAATTTTTTAAAAAGTTCCACATAGAGCTGGCTATACTCTGGGAATGACAGAATATATGTGTTCAGCCGTTCGTCATAATCACTCCGGATCCAGCCCCAGCTGATCAGTGTATTCAGGATTGCAGATGGGGTTCCTGATGTCTCAAAGGCCGTATTTTCCGCCGAATTCTGCGTTTCCTCAGTGTCTTCCATCCACTCAATCTGCATCCCGCTGATCGTCTCCCCGATAATTGCCTGGCCTTCCTCTATTGTCAGTCCGAGTGCTGTGTAAACCGCGTTGTTTTCGTCGTAGATCGCAGCCAGGAACATCATATATGCATCCATGTTCCTGGTGCGGAATAATTTATAAAAATCTTTTGGTATTCTCTTTTTTAATAGCATTTTTCTTTCTCTATTTCTATTTATCAAATAGTAATATACATGTCATTGCATCATCAAAATTTCTGAAATGTCTATACAGTCTACTTTATCTTTATAAGATAACAAATATGAATCCATATCTATGGTAGTGATTAAAATATCGTTTTTAGACTGATGATTAAAGGTACAACAAGAGATGAAATCATCTCCCAACAAAGCCTTATCTAAATCATTGCTTAATACAATAT
>JAIEEY010000358.1:11645-21398 GCA_029067205.1 Lachnospiraceae bacterium | reverse complement strand
GGATACAATATTTGACGTGCTAAAAAGCTAAAATTTGAGCGCAAAATATTATTTACCACTTTGGTAGTAAACCTCAAAACGCAGAAAAATCAGTAGAACCAATTAAAGCTACTTTATTTAAGAAGTCTTGAACAGGCAAATCGTTAAAAAGTTGTAAACTGGTGATAATAATAGGAAAAGTATGGAAGAAATGAGCATTAAGAGGAGGTATGGGAAAATGGCAAAGAAAGTAAGATGCAGATTTGCGCCAAGCCCGACAGGGAGAATGCATGTCGGAAACCTGCGCTCTGCATTGTATGAGTTTTTGATTGCAAAACACGCGGGAGGAGATTTCATCTTTCGTCTGGAGGATACGGACCGTGAGCGTTATGTAGAAGGTGCGGTTGATATTATTTACAATACATTGGAAAAGACAGGCCTGATATACGACGAGGGACCAGACAAGGACAAGGGTTTTGGACCATATGTGCAGAGTGAGCGTGTGCAGGCGGGGATTTACATGAGGTATGCAAAGGAACTGATTGACAAGGGCGAGGCTTATTATTGTTTCTGTGACAAAGAGAGACTTGCCACACTGAAATCAGAGGTTGTGGAGGGCAAGGAAATCACCGTTTATGACAAGCACTGTCTCGGGCTCTCGAAAGAGGAAGTCGGGGAAAAACTTGCGAGTGGAATCCCTTATGTGATCCGGCAGAACAACCCGACGGAGGGAACAACGAGCTTCCACGATGAGCTCTATGGAGATATCTCGATTGACAACGCTGAACTTGACGATATGATTTTGATCAAGTCCGACGGATACCCTACTTACAATTTTGCAAATGTGGTGGACGACCATCTGATGGAGATTACCCATGTTGTGCGTGGAAATGAGTATCTTTCTTCCACGCCAAAATACAACCGTCTGTATGAGGCATTTGGCTGGGAGATACCGACCTATGTGCATCTGCCGCTTATCACAGATGAAGAGCACAAGAAGCTCAGCAAGAGGAGCGGGCATTCCTCCTTTGAGGATATTGTAGAGCAGGGGATTCTGCCGGAGACCATTGTGAACTTTGTTGCACTTCTTGGATGGAGTCCGGAGGATAATAGGGAGATCTTTACCCTTGATGAACTGATTCGGGATTTTGACTATACCAGAATCAATAAGTCGCCGTCTGTATTTGACATGAACAAGCTGAAATGGATGAATGGCGAATATATTAAGGCGATGGACTTTGACTGTTTTTATGATATGGCACTTCCCTATATGAAGGAAGTCATCAGCAAGGATCTTGATTTGAAAAAGATTGCTGCTATGGTAAAGACCAGGATCGAGGTATTTCCAGACATAAAAGATCTGATCGGATTTTTTGAGACATTACCAGAATATGATATTGCGATGTACACACACAAGAAGATGAAGACAACTGCGGAGAGCTCGCTCACAGTATTAAAGGATGTGCTTCCTCTGCTCGAAGCGCAGGATGACTATTCGAATGATGCGCTTTATCAGCTTCTTTTGTCGTATGTGGCGGAGAAGGAAGTGAAGAACGGTTATGTCATGTGGCCGATCAGGACAGCGGCATCGGGATTGCAGATGACACCTGCCGGAGCTACGGAAATTATGGAAATCCTTGGCAAAGAGGAAACCCTTGTAAGAATCAGAAAGGGTATTGAATTACTTGAAAATGCTTGAACAAAATGTAAATGAAGCCCAGTACAGGGCGATCACTCACAGAGCCGGGGCAATGCTTGTATTAGCGGGTCCTGGCTCTGGAAAGACTTTCACTGTGACACAGAGAATCAAATATCTGATTGAACATCATCATGTCAAACCGGAGAATATTCTTGTCATTACGTTCACTAAAGCTGCTGCCACAGAGATGCAGGAGCGTTTTGTGAGGCTCAATGAGGGGAGGAATTATCCGGTTCATTTTGGCACCTTTCATTCTATATTTTTCCAGATATTGAGGCACACATATCGGTTTACGGCTCAGAATATCATACGAGAAGGGGACAAATACAGACTTTTATCCCAGATCATCAGTGAGATTCCTGATGAGATCAGGTCACAGTCTCAGATTGACGACAGCAGTGACACTCTGCAGAGAATATTATCAGAGATTAGTGCTGTGAAAAATAATGGAATTACGCCGCAGGAGCTCAAAAGTGTGACTGTAACGCAGGCGGAATTTGAGTATATTTTTCAGATTTATAAGCAGGAAATGAATCACCATAAATTAATTGACTTTGATGACATGGTGCTTTTGTGCCGTGATCTGCTTGTTTCCAGGCCAGAGACGCTGAAAATATGGCAGGAGCGTTTTCAATATATTCTTGTTGATGAATTTCAGGATATCTGTCCCTTGCAGTACGAGGTTGTAAGACTGCTTGCAAAACCGCAGGACAATCTGTTTATCGTGGGGGATGATGACCAGTCGATCTATGGTTTTCGCGGTTCCAAGCCAGAGATTATGCTGAATTTTAACAAGGATTATCCCGAAGCGAAGCAGGTACTTCTGGATGTAAATTACAGGAGCAGAAAGGACATTGTTGATGTGGCAGGAAAATTGATCAGTCATAATAAGGCGCGATTTGACAAGAAAGTCAGAGCACAGAATGAGCAGCTTGGCGGTGTGAAGATTTATTCGTTTCATTCGAAGCTGAAACAGGCGGAGAATATCGCATTGTTGATCAAACAGTACATGGCGCAGCCTGGAGCCAGATACAGCGACATTGCAATTCTCTACCGAACCAACAACCATACAGTCTATACAGCAGATCGATTGATGAAGGAAGGGATTCCCTTTAGTATGAAGGAGAAACCTAAGAATATTTATGACAGTACCGTGGCAAAGGACATTATTGCTTATATTCGGTATGCTTTACATGAGGACAACGTGGAAGATTTTCTGCGGATTATGAACAAACCTGTGCGGTATATTAAGCGGATGACTGTACCTCGAAAACCTTTTCGAATGCAGGAACTGATAGAAAACAACAGGGCAGCTGGTTATGTCATACAGAATATTCTCGATTTTTACGACAGTCTTCATTTTATAAAAAATCTGAATCCTTTTTCCGCAGTGAATTTCATTCGGAAAGGAATAGGATATGAAAAATATCTGAAGAAACAGGCGTTGGAGCAGGGCAGGGATGTGTCAGAGGATTTCGAAGAACTGGATGAGCTGATGCAGTTAGCGAAGGATTTTGAGACAATTCCGGAATGGCTGGATCAGATACAGAATTATGATGCAGTGATGCAGGAAATCATGCAGCAGGAGCGCAGACAGAAGCAGGCAGATACTGATGCAGTAAGCATGGTGACAATGCATGCTTCCAAAGGCTTGGAGTGGAAGGTTGTGGTGCTTCCTGATGTAAACGAGGGCGTTATTCCCCACAAAAAGGCGGTTACCGATAGTGAATTGGAGGAGGAGCGCAGAATGTTCTATGTGGCAATGACGCGCGCAAGGGAATATCTGTTCATTTTTTATCTGCAAGAAAAAGAGGCAGGAAATCTCCTGCCTTCCCGTTTCCTTGATGAGATCATGACTCCTGTTCCTTAGCCTTGTTGATCATATCTTTGAGATCCAGGGCTTTGTCTTTTAGGCGTGGACTGGCACTTCGGTCTGAGACAACGCCAGATAAATATTGCATTGCAGTTTGGTAATCGCCGCTTTTATATGCTAAATAGGACAGAACGTAATCAAGTGTCGTCTCATTCATGCCTGCCATTGGATAATTTTCATGCATACGGGCATTCGTCAAGTGCTTATAGGATTTCATAGCTGCATTATCTGCTTCTTTGAGGTATAGTTCCTTTTTGGTGGCAGCATCGGGAGCGTCATCAGGGATTTCATCAGCTAGGGCTTGATATAACCAGCTTATTTTGAGGCATACATTTCCGATTTCGCTGTCCTTTGCCTCCTTTGTGATGGTGCACAGCAGTGCCATTTTCATGCGGCTGATTGCCATTTCTGTTGTATAGAAGTCACATTCCGGTTCTTCATGGGATTTGTAGTTTGCCTGTATTTTGTCCTGGATAAGTTTTTTTTGGGTTAATGTAAGGTTGTTGAAATTTGGGGTCAGGGCAGCATAACCACAGTATGAACAGCATACAGCATCATATTTTGTGACATTGATATTGCTGTAGATCGGTCTTAAATCGGCCATTGTATTGACAAATCGCGCAGAGTTGGATTTCACTGCCTTGGCGCGGATCTGTTTCTCGCAGACCGGGCAGTCATATCGCTTGTCAATAAGTAGTTTTTTTTCGTTTGTTTCCATTTCGTTGTATCCCTCCAGATTATTTTTTATTAATCATTTGTGTTATCGACGAGTTCGTCAAATTCAACGTTATCGAGATACTCATCAAAAGCATCTGCGACGTTTTCGTATTCTTCATCATCGTCAATGTAGGTTAATTTGGGTTCCGCATTAGGATTTTCTTCATCTTCTTCGTATTGATAAAACCATACTTCGCCGTCGTCGTTGTTTCCGTCCTCATCAAGCGGGAGCAGGGCAATGTAGTCTTTTTTATCAACAGTCAAAATTGTGATGACTGCGCAATTAACGATCTGACCATCATCAAGCTCAAGCTCAACGGTCATTTCTTCATCGTCATAACCATTTGTGTCTATGTCCGTCATAGTTTAGTATACCAAACCTTTCTTAATAATAATATGCAGTTATTCAGCTGCCAATACCTATATCTTACTCCCAATGATATAGACAAATCAAGAAAATTCTGAAATTTAATTAAAAACCTTTCCTGCCTTTGCAAATTTTTAGGATTTTCAAAGCGGTTATGTTTCCTGATATTCCACGATTCTATAAATGTCCTTTCCGGCTTTCACTGAGAAATAGTCTTTCAACGCCATATTTTTATCCCATTTTTCCTGTGGATAGTTTCCATATCGGCGCGCTACATCGGACATACGGTCTTCCATCGTCATGACACCCTCGGCACCAGCCATACTGTCGCAGAGCTGGATCAGGCGGTCATAGTCGTCGTATTCTGCCGCGGCAAGTGCCTGCTCAAGCTCCTTGATCTCATCGTCCCCGATATCGAAATTGCCGATATAATCATGGATATTCTGGATGCTGAAAGAGTGTGTCAGACAGATTTTTGCAGCTTCGTCATAGCCGAGCTTTCGCATGTAGTGATAACCGTCATAGACATGTCCCAGGTGCTTTACGCCAAACTTCCTGCCGATATCATGCAAAAGCCCTACAATATAAGCTTTTTCACTGTCCATGTCCACACAGGCGCCGGCAATCTGTTCGGCACACCGGGCGGTTATTTTGCTGTGGTTCACCCATGCTCCCGGGTTACATTGTTCGGCATCTCTTAATAATTCTTCTGCGGTATTTCGATCTGGTAACATATTAGCCTCCTTGTATATTTATCAGAGCGTTTCTGATCTTTTTGTCCTTAGTATACCATTGTCAGGATGCAAAAGACAAGAGGGGGGGCTGTACTTGACGCTGTTAAAAAAATGCGATAGTATTACTATCAAAAGTGGGAGGCCTGGAGGTTTATATTGAATTTGGAGGGAAAGGTATGAAATCATTATCTACAGGAAAAATGTGGCTTTTTGCGACAGGGCAGTTTGGCTGGTCATTATTGTCTGGTCTGATCTCAAACTGGCTGGTCTATTTCTATCAGCCAGATGAGGCATCGATTGCGCAGGGACAGATATTGTTTATTCCACAGGGACTGGTCATTCTTGGCATTTTTACGGTGATCGGGGGTATTACGGCTTTTGGACGGCTCTTTGATGCATTTACGGATCCATGGATTGCGATCACAATGTTTCAGACAGGACTTCCGTTTTTCGTGACAAGTCTTTTGAAACTTCCAGAGACGATGACGACGATCTATTTTGTTGGCATGACAGCACTGTCGCTGGTATTTTATATCCCGATCAACAAGCTGGCGCCAGAGCTTGGAAAAAAGAAGCTGATACTGGCGGCGTTTGCAATATTTGCGTTATCTTATCTATATACAGGATTCCTCGGAAGGGTTTCTGTGATTCCGGCAAATGTACAAGGACTGATTTTGATGGTGGTGGCTTCTCTTCCAATGGCGGTATTCGGCATTCTTCCGCAGGCGGTTGTAGCCGATATTGCCCAGAGTGATGCGAAACGCACAGGAAGCAACAGGGAGGGAATGTTCTATGCGGCAAGAACCTTTGCATTTAAACTGTGACAGAGTCTTTCCATGCTGCTGTTTACGGCAGTTTCCACGATCGGAAGCGCATCTGGTGCGGGATACCGTATTGCGGCGTTTGGGGCAGCATGTTTCTGTCTTTTAGGAGGAATTGTATTTCTCTTTTACAATGAACGTAAGATTAATAAGGATATCATATAGGAGGTTATGGAGATGGACAAAAGAACGGTACATGATATGATATTGCCAGAAGAAGGGTACGCGGAGGCGATGGAGACAGTCGTTGAACCGTATCTTGCAAATCGGATGACAACAGGATACTGTGAGCGGGAGACAGGAAGACGGATTTTTTACGCGCGCTGTCTTGCGGACCAGTCAAAAGGGATCGTAGTCATTTCACATGGCTATACAGAGACGATAGAAAAATACAAGGAAAATATTTACTATTTTCTTCGCGGGGGCTATCACGTTTTTATGCTGGAGCACTGCGGTCATGGACGCAGTTATCGCTTGTGCAGTGATGCGGAGGATTTATCGCTTGTGCATGTAGAGGATTATGAGCGATATGTAGCTGACCTGCTGTTTGTGAGCCGTATGACGGCGGCAGAGTTTCCCAAACTGCCAATCTGTCTGTATGGACATTCTATGGGCGGTGGGATCGCTGCAGCTGCGGCCGCGCAGGAACCAGGGCTTTTTTCCAGACTGATCCTGTCCTCGCCGATGATCCGTCCGAGCAGCGTACCAGTTCCATGGGTTTTGGCGTGTGGGATCGCGAAGGTTTCCTGCATCGCGGGTAAGGCTGAGCAGTATGTGATGGGAAATCGTCCATATAGCGGACCAGAACAATTTGCTGACAGTGCATCTGTGTCAGAAGCAAGATTTGACTATTATCAGAAAAAGCGGAGTCAGGAAACCTTGTTTCAGATGAATGCTGCGTCCTATGGGTGGCTTTGGCAGGCAGTGCGCTTAAATCGTTATCTTCAAAAGACGGCGTGGCGGAAAATCACCTGTCCTGTAATCGTATTTCAGGCAGAGTGTGAGACGTATGTTTCTAAGAAAGAGCAAAACCGGTTTGTGAGGAAATTAAGCCGGCATATGAAGGGAGAGGTAAAGCTTGTCAGGGTATGCGGAGTGAAACATGAGATCTTTAACGCAGGGGCTGATGTGTTGGAGCGTTATTGGTATAAAGTGCTGCATAGTGCGGGTTGTAATTAATTCAAAGACTGTTAAAAGAGCTTGAAAGAGTCTGCAAGTCTGTTATAATGGGAAATAAAGTATCATGATCAGGAGGAAATCATATATGCAGCTGACAATTACGGGAAAAAAAGGTGCAGACATTTCGAGAGAGTTTGTGGGACTTTTCATTGAGGATATTAACTATGCTGTAGACGGCGGGCTGTATGCGGAGTTATTGGAGAACAGGAATTTTGAAAGCCTGGAAGCTTTTGGAGGCGAAAGAAAAAAAGATTATTATGCAAACCATGACGGACTGTATGCATGGAAAACCTATCCGCTAAATGCGCCAGTACAGCTTTCCGTTGTACAGGGAAGTCCTGTATCTATCAATAATCCACATTATCTCAGGGTAGAAAATGGACAGGAAAAGAGTGGTTTTGCGAACAAGGCATATGATGGGATTTATATGCGTCCTGATATAAAATACACAGTCTCTTTTTATGCGAGAAGTGTAAAATATCAAGGAGAAGTAACAATTGCCATTGTAAGAGATGGAAATATGATCTGCGAAAAAAGTATCGCGATCGATAAGGCAGATGCCTTTGGCTGGAATAAATGGGTTCAGTATGAGCTTGAGCTGCGTGTTGAGAAAGAAGTTCAAAATGCAGAGTTTGTAGTTCTGTTAGAGAATCAGGGGATTGTGGAGTTTGATCACTTTTCCATGATGCCAGAGGATGCAGTGTGTGGAGTCTTTCGAAGAGATCTCGCAGAGCGCCTGAAAGACTTACAGCCTGGTTTTCTGCGGTTTCCGGGCGGGTGTGTCGTGGAGGGTTCAACGCTTGCCAACCGCTATCGATTCAAGGATACGCTTGGAAACAGGGAGGAACGTCGGTACAACTGGAATCGCTGGGCAACGCATGAGAACAGTGAGGAGAACAATTATCACAGCCGTTATGCCCACTATGGTCAGACCTATGGGATTGGTTTCTACGAATATTTTTTGCTGTGTGAGTATCTGGGCGCAAAGCCGCTTCCGGTACTTGGTGTGGGATTGGCATGTCAGTTCCAGTCACATGAGAAGGTGGATCTGGATTCACCAGAGATTTACGAGTATATACAGGAGTATCTTGATCTGATTGAATTTGCAAACGGTGGAATGGATACAAAATGGGGGGCCGTTCGCGCACAGATGGGACATGAAGCGCCTTTTGAACTGGAAATGGTCGGTGTTGGAAATGAGCAGTGGGAAGACAGAGAAAGCCGTTTCTTTGAGCGGTATGAGCTGTTTGAGAAAGAGATTCATAAGGTGTATCCCGAGATCAAGTTGATCGGCACAGCGGGACCTGAGTTGGATTCTGCGCGGTTTCATGCGGCGTGGGATTTCTATCATGCGCATGAAGACGAGGAAAAATTCGTATATGCGGTGGATGAGCACTATTATATAAAGCCAGAGTGGTTCTTTGCGCATACTGATTATTTTGACAAGGTATCACGCAGGACGAAAATTTTCTTTGGGGAGTATGCGGCTCATTCAACGGAGCCCGTTAAGCCAATTCCTGAGAAAGCTACAGAGCGAAATACGCTGGAAGCAGCGCTTGCAGAGGCGGCATTTATGACAGGAATGGCGCGGAACAGCGATGTAGTAGTAATGACCTGCTATGCACCGCTTTTGGCGCGCATTGGATATACGCAGTGGAATCCTGACCTGATCTGGTTTGATGAAAAGAAGGTATGCAGTACACCGAGTTATTATGTGCAGCAGATGTTTGCAAAGAATCTTGGCGATTATAATATCGATATGGAAATGGATGCAGAAAGCGGTAAACTGCCCTGTCAGGTAAGTTATGATGAGAATGCAAATGAGCTGATCGTCAAGCTTGTCAATGTATCGCCGGAAGCACAGAGCATTACCCTTGCTCTTGATAACACTTGGAAAAGACCAGATCTGCGTGTAAAAGTAAAACTATTAACCAGCAAACAACTTTCAGATATCAATACACTCGAAAAAGAGCTGATACAGCCAGAAGAAAAAGTTTTGCTGCTGGAAAAGGATCAATACCAGATGCCGTCTTATTCCTTTTCTGTATTAAGAATTCCAGTGGACGCGAAGGTGTAAGAATTGAGTAAAATATGTGTTGTGTATGATGATAGGAAATGGGGAGGCATATGGGAATTTACTTGAATCCAGATAATGATGGCTTCTGGACATCGGTTCGTTCAAAAATATATGTTGATAAGACGGATTTGATTGCATGCACAAATGAACTGCTCAATACAGAACAAAAATTTATCTGTGTCAGCAGGCCACGTCGTTTTGGAAAGTCGATGGCGCTGAAAATGCTTGCCGCCTATTACAGTTGCGGCTGCGATTCGGTAGATTTGTTTAAAGGATTAAAAATCGAGAGAGAGAAATCTTTTCGAGA
>JAIEEY010000358.1:0-11635 GCA_029067205.1 Lachnospiraceae bacterium | reverse complement strand
CTTCGCCGCGCAGATGCTGTGTGCGTATTATGATAAGACCTGCGACTCGGCTCCATTGTTTGACGACCTTGCGATTGCTGCAAAAGAGCCATTTTGCGACACTTATAAAAAGCATCTGAATCAATTTGATGTCATTTATCTGAACATGCAGCAGTTTTTGATTGAAGCGGAGAGTCAGGAGCTGACAAAGTATCTCGAACAGGAGGTGCTCGAGGAGATTTTGGAAGAATATGGAGAAGTATTCAAGCGACAGGACATAGGACTTGCCTATGCGCTTCGAAAGATCTATGCAAAAACAAGGAAAAAGTTCATTTTTTTGATTGACGAATGGGATTGCGTGATGCGCGAGAGGAAGGAGTCAGAGACACAGCAGAAGCAATATCTTGACTTCCTGAGAAATCTGCTGAAAGATCAGTCCTATGTGGCGCTTGCCTATATGACGGGGATTTTACCAGTAAAGAAGTATGGGGAACACTCCGCACTGAATATGTTTACTGAGCATTCGATGACGGACCAGGGAACGTTTGAAGAATATACTGGTTTTACAGAAGACGAGGTAAAGATGCTTTGCGGACAATTTGGTATGGACTTTACTGAGGTGAGCAGCTGGTATGATGGATATATGTTTACGAAGTTTCAGCATATCTATAATCCAAGGTCGGTCGTGGAGGCGATGCGCTGTCACAGATTATCAAATTACTGGACTTCTACAGAGGTTTACGACGCATTGAAAACATATATCAATATGAATTTTGACAGACTTCGCGCAGATATCGTGAGAATGCTTGGCGGCGGACGTGTTGAGGTTAATACACGCAGTTTCCGAAATGATATGCGCAATTTTGAAGTGAAGGATGATGTGCTGACGCTGTTGATTCATCTGGGGTATCTGGCATACGATGCAGAGACAAAGGAAGTGTTTATTCCAAACAAGGAGATTGTTGAGGAATTTGAGACCGCGATGAGTGTGAAGGGATGGTCCGAGGTCATGCGCGTCGTAAAAGCATCCGAAAAACTCCTTGAAGATACTTTGGCATGCAGAGAAAAAAGTGTCGCAGAGGGACTTGACAAGGCACATACAGAGGTGTCATCGATATTGACTTACAATGATGAGAATTCATTGGGGTGTGCGATTGGGCTTGCATATTACAGTGCAAGGAAAGATTATATTCTCATCAGGGAGCTGCCAACAGGACGCGGATTTGCAGATGTCGTATTTCTGCCGCTCCCACACGCGGGAAAGCCCGCACTTGTAATCGAACTGAAATATGACAAGACTGCTGACACTGCCATACAGCAGATTAAGAACAGGCAGTACACACAGGCGCTTGAGAATTATATCGGGGAAATATTGCTTATCGGAATCAACTACAATAAAGATAACGTGGACAAACCGCACAGCTGCGTGATCGAAAGAGTAGAAAAGACATAAGAGGTGGTATTTGTGAAGAATAAGAAAGATAGTATGAGTAAGTTCATCAGTCTTGTTCTGCGTCATCATCCGGAAGCTGCATATATTCAGCTGGACGAACATGGATGGGCTGATGTGGAGCAGTTGATATCAGGGATAAAAAAGACTGGAAGAAAGATTAATAGACAAACTTTAGAGGAGATCGTCAGGACGGATGAAAAGCAAAGGTATTCGTTTAGCGAGGACAAGACCTTGATCCGTGCAAATCAAGGCCACAGCATTTCTGTCGATGTCGGTTTAAAGGAACAGGAACCGCCGGAATTTTTGTATCATGGGACTGCTGCCGGATTTTATGAAAGTATTAAAAAGCAGGGGATCAAACCGATGTCACGATTGTATGTGCATCTTTCGAAGGATATCGAGACGGCAGTCAATGTGGGAAAACGGCATGGGAAGCCGATTGTTCTCAAAATACACAGTGGTATTATGTATCAAGATGGCGTTTCCTTTTATCTGTCCGAAAACGGAGTATGGCTCACAAAGAAGGTCGAACCAAAGTATTTTGAACAAATCGGAATATGAAAATGCGTTCTGTTACTGTTCACACCCCTGCTGTGTTTTGCATATTTATACGTTTTTTCGGTGTGAACAGTAACCCGCGTTCTGCCATTTTCTGGTATTTTTGTCAAAAAACAGTTGACAAAAACGATGATGTGCGATAAAATAAAACTTGTTCGCGGAAGTGCTGGAATTGGCAGACAGGCAAGACTAAGGATCTTGTGTCGGTAACGACGTGTGGGTTCAAGTCCCATCTTCCGCATATGACGTGCTCTGGAATGAACTGGATTCCAGAGTTTTTTTCATGCGCAGGGGAGAAGTGTATTCCCAAATTCGATTATATTAGTAAAGAGAGGGTAATATTATGAGAAAGTATATAAAAATCATCAGTATCACCATTGTTATCATACTGGCAGCAGCAGGCTGTGAGGGAAATGCAGCTCGAGAATCCGAGGTGCCGGTTATAGAAGATTTCGATACAATACTGCATGACCAGAGGACACAGGTGATTGTGCGGGATGAACCAGATACAGTCAATGTGGAATCCACAGAGGAGGAGGCAGAGACTTCCACGGAAGCTGAGACAGAGATGGTCGTACCATATGCAGACCGCATCGCAGGCGGCAATCGTATTACATATAATATAGAAACGGCAGTATATGAAAACGGTGTTGTGAGAGTGGAGTATCCGCAGCTTACGGGTATGGCAGATGGGACAAGGCAGCAGGATATCAATGAACAGATCAGAAGGATAGCAGTTGATAGTATCTATGCCGAAAATTTAAGTTCTTATGAATTAAAGTATGATACTGCTACGAAAGGAGGCGGCATTGTTTCCTTTATTTTCAGGGGGACGGAGTACTATGCGGGCAGTGCATACTCGAATCATCTCATCAAAACGTTGAACATTGACCTGAATACGGGAAAGAATGTCAGACTGAAAAATTTCTCCGATCTGTCTTTGATCGTGAGCAGTCTGGAGAATGCCAATGGATACACAATTTTAAACGAAGGTGTCGATGCAGCAGATTTCTCCGCCTTTTTAAATAATGGTGCAGTGACAGACTATGCCATAACACTGCTTGACTATGATATGGATTTTGATAATCCAGAGATGGTTCCAGCAGGTTTTTCGGCGATCAGGGACAATCATCTGATCCTTTTTATCAAGGCAGAGCATGCTATGGGAGATTTTGTTGAGCTGGAATTTGGTAAAAATCTGTAGAAATTAAGATAAAAAAAGGAATTTCGGAATTTGTGTGGAATATATGAAATAGGGAAAGTATGAAGAGAAATTTGGAAACTTTACACGATTGTTAAATGGAGGATTGACATGACAATACGTGAAAACCTTGAACAGTGGGAGAGCGAATATTTAAGTCCATATGCCACACTCAGCGCCAGGTCAAGAGGAAGGGACAGAGAGGAAGAGCAGTGCGATATCAGACCTGTATTTCAGAGAGACAGGGACAGGATACTCCATTCCAAGTCATTTCGGCGTCTCAAGGATAAGACACAGGTTTTTTTGTCGCCAGAGGGCGATCATTATAGAACGAGACTTACACATACTCTTGAGGTGTCACAGAACGCGAGGACGATCGCGAGGGCACTGCAGCTAAATGAAGAGCTGGTTGAAGCGATCGCATTAGGACATGATTTGGGGCACACTCCCTTTGGACATGCCGGGGAGCGTGCATTAAACGAAATCTGTCCATATGGATTCAAACACAATGAGCAGAGTGTGCGCACTGTGGAGCTTCTTGAGAAAGATGGGGAAGGACTGAACCTGACATGGGAAGTACGCGACGGGATAAGGAATCATCAGACTTCAAGTATGCCGGCAACTCTGGAAGGTAAGATCGTACGTTTTTCAGACAAGATTGCATATACCTATCATGATATGGATGATGCTGTCAGGGCAGGTATCCTCAAGGAGCGGGATATACCAAGGGAGATTGGTGAGATCATCGGATATAGTCCGAGGGAGAGGCTCAACAATTTCATACATGATATCGTGACGCAAAGCAAGGGAACGGATGATGTGCGGATGTCGGATGAGGTGGAACTTGGCATGCGCAACCTGCGGCGCTTTATGTTTGATAAGGTGTACAGCAATTCCGTGGCAAAGTGCGAGGAAAACAAGGCGGTAGCGCTGGTCAAAACCCTGTACGAATATTACATGAGACATACAGATGCGCTGCCAAAGTTTTTTGTGGAGTTGGGACTGCAGGGAGAGCCGCGCGAGAAGGTTGTGTGTGATTACATAAGCTCTATGACAGACCGGTTTGCGATTTCTTTGTATGAAGAGATATACATACCGAAATTTTGGATGGGATATTAGGAATAGTTTAGAAAGAGAGTTGGATATCGATGTATTATCCAGAAGAACTGATTGAGGAAGTCAGACAGAAAAGTGATATTGTCGATGTGATTTCCAGTTATATATCACTACAGAAAAAGGGCAGTAATTATATGTGCTGCTGCCCTTTTCACGGTGAGAAGACACCCTCCTTTTCCGTGAACCGAGCAAGGCAGATCTACAAGTGCTTTGGCTGCGGCGAGGGCGGAAATGTGCTCACTTTTGTGATGAAATATGAGAACTGTACATTTCCAGAGGCATTGAAGATGCTTGCGGAGAAGGCTGGCGTGGAGCTTCCCAAGGCGGAGTACTCAGAGGAGGCAAAGCGGCGCGAGAGCAGGCGGCTAAGACTTCTGGAGGTCAATAAGGAAGCGGCAAAGTTTTATTATGTCATGCTGCGAAATGAGCGGGGGGCAAAGGCAAAGGAGTATTTGGACAAGCGTCAACTCTCCGATGAGACGCGCAAGAACTTTGGACTTGGTTACGCACCCGCGAGGGGAGAAGAATTGCTGGCATATCTGCATCAAAAAGGCTTCACGGATGATCTGATCCGCGATGTGGGACTTGCAAAGACGGATGAGCGGAGAGGAACGACAACGCAGTTCTGGAACCGGGTAATGTTTCCGATACAGGATATCAACCACCGTGTCATAGGTTTTGGCGGGCGCATTATGGGAGAAGCTGACAGTGGCCCTAAGTATCTGAACTCGCCGGAGACAGAAATCTTTGACAAAAGCAGAAACTTGTATGGTATGAACTATGCGCGTACTGCCAGGACAGGGAATATGATACTGTGTGAGGGATATATGGATGTCATCAGCATGCATCAGGCGGGTTTTACACAGGCGGTGGCATCACTTGGAACAGCATTTACGCCGGGGCAGGCGGGATTGATCAAAAAATATACGAAGGATGTCCTTCTGGCATATGACAGTGACAGTGCAGGTGTGAAAGCGGCACTCCGCGCAATCCGGATTCTTCGCGACACGGGGATGTCTGGCAGGATCATCGATATGTCGCCCTATAAAGATCCCGATGAATTTATCAAGAATCTGGGGCAGAAGGCTTTTCAGGATCGTATCGACCATGCAGAGAATTCTTTTATGTTTGAGATACGGATGCTGGAGCGCGAGTTTGATCTGAACGATCCAGAAGGGAAGACTAATTTTCACAATCAGATTGCGCGAAAGCTCTGCGATTTTGGCGAGGATGTGGAGCGTGAGAATTATATCGAAGCGGTGGCAGAGAAATATCATATAGGATTTGACAATCTGAGAAAGCTGGTAGTGAATATGGCGGCAAAGACAGGGGGCTATGCAGTGCAGACAGTAGAGCGCCCAAAATCAGGGATACAGAGTAGAAATAAAAATACCCCTGAGGAAAATGCCAAGAAATCACAGCGTCTGCTGCTTACGTGGCTGACGGATTATCCACAGCTCTATGCGAAGATCAAAGGATATCTATCTGCGGAGGATTTTACTGTGGAATTATATAGCAAGGTTGCAAGGAGGATGTTTGAGGATATCGAGAGGAATGCACTTAATCCAGCGAGTATCATCAATATGTTTGAGGAAGAGAAAGACCAGAGTGAAGCAGCTTCGCTGTTTACGACGAGTCTTCCAGAACTGGAGAGTGAGCAGGAGAAGGAGAAAGCTTTCCATGATATTCTTGTGAGCGTGAAGAAAAACAGCTATGAGTATTATTCGGCGAGATCCGGCGTAGACATCACGGCGCTCAGCAAGGTGATCGAGGGGAAAAAAGCACTGGAAGAACTTAACAAAACGCATATTTCTTTAAAATAAGGATAAAAATAATATGGTATGGAGGATTGACCAGAATGGATGAAAACACACAAGCAAAATTTGATGCGAAATTAAAAGAGCTCCTGTCTATGGCGAAGAAGAAGAAAAATGTGCTGGAATATCAGGAAATCAGCGATTTTTTCAAGGATATGCCGCTCGAGGAGGAGCAGTTTGAGCGGATTCTGGAGACGCTCGAACAGAATAATGTAGATGTGCTTCGCATTACAGATGACGACGACGATCTGCCCGACGATGACCTGCTGCTGGTGGATGACGAAGATATGGATGTGGAGAATATCGATCTGTCCGTACCAGACGGAGTTGGGATCGAAGATCCTGTCAGAATGTATCTGAAAGAAATCGGAAAAGTACCACTTCTGAATGCTGATGAGGAGATTGAGCTTGCCAAGAAGATGGAGCTTGGGGACGAGGATGCCAAGAAAAGACTTGCAGAGGCAAATCTTCGTCTGGTGGTGAGCATTGCCAAGCGGTATGTCGGACGTGGGATGCTGTTTCTGGATTTGATACAGGAGGGAAATCTGGGGCTGATCAAGGCAGTGGAAAAGTTTGATTACAGAAAAGGTTACAAATTCTCCACATACGCGACATGGTGGATTCGTCAGGCGATCACGAGAGCGATCGCAGATCAGGCAAGGACAATACGTATCCCCGTGCATATGGTAGAGACGATCAACAAGCTGATCCGTGTGAGCAGACAGCTCCTTCAGGAGCTTGGGCGTGAACCAACTCCAGAAGAGATCGCAAAAGAAATGAATATGCCGGAGGACCGTGTGCGCGAAATCCTCAAGATATCACAGGAACCTGTATCGCTGGAAACGCCTATCGGTGAGGAAGAGGACAGTCATCTGGGGGATTTTATACAAGATGATAATGTCCCAGTGCCCGCTGACGCAGCGGCATTTACTCTGTTAAAAGAACAGCTGGTTGAAGTGCTTGATACACTGACAGACAGGGAACAGAAGGTTTTGAGACTCCGCTTTGGTCTTGACGATGGCAGAGCGCGGACACTCGAGGAAGTCGGCAAGGAGTTCAATGTCACAAGAGAGCGTATCCGGCAGATTGAGGCAAAGGCACTCAGAAAATTGCGTCATCCATCAAGAAGCCGCAAACTTAAGGATTTTTTGGATTAGGAGAATTATATAGATGCTGTTATCGGATCGAATGAGGGCTGTGGCGGGACTTGTGCAGCCCTGTAAAAGTATAGCAGATATCGGATGTGACCATGGCTATATTGCAATGGAGCTTGTCAGGAGTAAAATATGCAGGCATGTGATCGCGATGGACATCAACAGCGGACCATTGGACAGGGCAAAACAGAATATCGCTGATTATGATATGCAGGATTATATAGAGACCAGGCTGTCAGACGGTGTTAGCGCTCTGCGGGAAGACGAGGCGGATGGAATCATCTGTGCCGGAATGGGAGGCAGGCTGGTCATATCTATATTAGAGCAGGGGAAAAAACTAATCGGAGAGATGAAACAGATTATATTGCAGCCCCAGTCAGAGCTGGATGAGGTGCGAAGTTATCTTAGAGAAAAAGGCTATCTGATCGACAAGGAAGACATCATATATGAGGATGGAAAGTATTATCCGATGATGCGTGCACTGCCTGGAGCCTTTGGAAAGTTGGAATGGCAGATCAGTGGAAACCTGGAACAAAAATGCAGGAAAAGCGGGGTATATATCAATGGTATCCCTGCAAGCAGACAACCGTTTCATATCTCAGAAGTGTCAAAGGGAGAGGTACAGCGGCTTACAAGGGTTCAGGATACATATGGTCCATGCCTTCTGACAATGGCACATCCGATCTTAAAGCGGTATTTGTTATGGCAGAAGGTGAATTATGAGAATATCAGAAACAATCTGCTCAGCCAGAAAGAACTGACAGACCGGCAGAAGCGTCGTGCAGAGGAGCTTGACGAAAAGCTGAGCGATATTGTGTTTTGCCTGTATTGCTATTATAAAAACAGATAAAATAATATGAACAGGAACTTATAAATTTCAGATACAAAAAATGATGGAGAACGTGTATGAAATGTTGTGAAATCATTGAAAAACTGGAGTCGCTCTCTCCGACAACATTCGCGGAGGAGTGGGATAATATTGGTTTGCTCGCAGGCAGGCGTGACAAAGAGGTTGGAACAGTTTGCATTGCTCTGGATGCGACTGATGATGTGATTGAGGAGGCAGTGCGCATGGGGGCAGATTTGCTGCTCACCCATCATCCGCTTATTTTTAAGAAACTTAGCAGAGTTAATACGGACGATTTTATCGGGAGACGCGTCTGTGAACTGATCAAAAATGACATCAGTTATTATGCCATGCACACGAACTTTGATGTCATGGGGATGGCTGATGCGGCAGCTGACGAGCTTTCCCTGAAAGACAGACAGGTATTAAATGTCACTTATGAAGATGATATTTCCAAGGAAGGCTGCGGCAGAGTGGGAAAGCTGGAAAAATGTATGAGCATAGCTGAGCTTGCCGAACTTGTGAAGGAAAAATTTCATGTGCCGAATGTCAGGGTGTTTGGTGATCTGGGGGATATTGTCGAAACAGCGGCAGTGATGCCCGGATCGGGCAGCGGCTATATCCGTGATGCTCTGAATGCAGGTGCAGATGTGATGATAACAGGTGATGTCGATCATCATGAAGGAATTGATGCTGTGGCACAGGGAATTGCAGTGATTGATGCAGGGCATTATGGCATTGAGAAACTTTTCATATCTTATATGGAAGAGTTTATCAAGAGAGAATTGCCTGGGATACAAATATACAAGGCAGAAATAAAAGAGCCTTTTGTAGTGATATAATAATATGGAAAGGGGAAGGAGCAATGGATAGAAACAGTGATAAAAAGCAAAGTTTTCTGGTAACAGTAAATGGAAAAACCAGAGAATACCCAGCGGGGATAACTTTTGGCGAGATTGCCGGGGTGTATCAGAAGGATTATCCTTACCAGATCGCGCTTGCTGTCAGAAATGGAAAGATCAAGGAATTGTTCAAGAAAGTCGACCAGGACTGTACAGTGGAATTTTTGACACTGGCAGATGACACAGGGCACAAGACATACAATCGAACAGCGACGATCATCCTTATGAAAGCGATCAATGATGTGATTGGTATGGACAAAATCGAGAAGATCAAGATGGAATTTGCCATTGGAAGCGGCTACTATTGTGCCAAAAAAGGAGACTTCGAGATAACAGATGAGGTGGTGGCACGGATTAAGGCAAAAATGCAGGAATACATAGATAAGGATTTTTGTGTTATCAAAAAGTCCATGCAGTTGGACGATGCAAATATCCTTTTTGCGAAGCAGAAGATGACAGATAAGATAAGTTTGTTCCGTTACAGGGGCAGTTCGACTGTCAATGTCTACAACCTGGACGGATACTATGATTATTACTATGGCTACATGCTTCCTAGTACTGGCTATGTGAAATGCTTTGACCTGCAGAAATATGAGGATGGTTTGGTTCTGATACTGCCAAACAGAAAAAATCCGACCGTTTTAGAGGAGTTTAAGCCATCACCCAAGCTCTTTAAGTCCATGAAAATTGCAGTGGACTGGGGCGAAAAGCTGGGGGTGGATACAGTAAGCGATTTGAATGACCAGATACGCCAGGGTGGATTTAACGAACTCGTGCTTGTTCAGGAGGCGCTGCAGGAGCGCAGAATCAGTGAGATTGCCTCGGATATCGTATCGCGCGGCGGGATTAAATTTGTCATGATCGCAGGTCCTTCCTCGTCGGGAAAGACTACCTTTTCACACAGATTGTCTGTACAGCTTAGGACACATGGGCTGACGCCGCATCCGATTGCTGCGGATGATTATTTTGTCGACAGGGAGAAGACGCCGAAACAGCCCAATGGCGACTATGATTTTGAGTGCCTTGAGGCAATCGACATACAGAAGTTTAATAATGACATGTGTGCATTACTGGCAGGCGAACGAGTAGAGCTTCCTACCTTTAATTTTGTGACAGGAAAGCGTGAGTACAAAGGCAATTTCAAGCAGCTTGGCCCGGATGATATCCTTGTCATAGAAGGAATCCATGGATTGAATGACAAGATGTCCTATGCGCTCCCAGCTGATAGCAAATATAAGATATATATCAGTGCACTGACGACGTTGAACGTTGATGAGCATAACCGTATTCCAACAACGGACGGAAGGCTGCTCAGACGCCTGGTACGGGATGCAAGGACAAGAGGGGCCACAGCCAAGCGCACGATTCAGATGTGGCCTTCCGTGCGAAAAGGGGAGACAGAGAATATTTTTCCGTTTCAGGAGAGTGCGGATGCCATGTTCAACTCAGCATTGATCTATGAACTTGCAGTGCTCAAGCCGTATGCGGAGCCGCTGCTCTACAGCATTGAAAAAGGGGAGCCAGAGTACTTTGAGGCGGTGCGGCTCTTGAAGTTTTTGAGTTATTTCCTGGGAGTGGGTACGGAGGAACTTCCAAAGAATTCCATTGTGCGGGAATTTGTGGGCGGAAGCTGCTTTAAGGTTTGACATTCTAATAAATTTTGTTTAAAAAGAAATACTTGAAAAAGCAGATGCGATGTGTTACGATAGGTTGCGGCAACTGTAGTAAATGATCGCGGCTTACCGGAATTTTACGGTAAGGTGAGGAAAGTCCGGGCTTCACAGGGCAGGATGCCGGATAACGTCCGGTGGAGGTGACTCCAAGGCCAGTGCAACAGAAATATACCGCCCCGTGCGAAAGCATAGGGAAGAGGCCTGTATACAGGCTTCTTCGGACGCTTCTGTATAGCAGAAGCGTTTGGTAAGGGTGGAAGGGTGGTGTAAGGGACCACCGCCTCCGCGGTAACGAGGAGGGCACATGTAAACCCCATCCGAAGCAAGACCAAACAGGGAACCATAGATTTGCCCGGTCTGTTCCCAGGTAGGTCGCTTGAGGCTGATGGCAACGTCAGTCCTAGATAGATGATCATTCGTGCCGCTGTAAAAATAGCGGCACCGACATAACCCGGCTTATCGCTGCGGTTGCCGACAGGAGTACTCTGGCTAAGGATGCCAGAGTATTGTTCAATTAGAAATTGACAGAAACAGAATATTGTGTTGGATTATAGTAATGGATTAGGGGTACTGATATGCGGAAAATGAAAATAAGAGTATTATATATTATAATTACAGTGATTACTGCGGCGGCAGTGACCTATCTGGGACTTGCATTGTTTTTTACAAGACATTTCTTCTTTAATACGATTATTAACGGTGAAAATTATTCCGTCAGTGCCGTCAATTCTGTACAGAATGGTTTTCTGGATACCTCCAGTCAATACGTATTGACGATAAATGGAAGGGACGGGTTGACGGACACGATCACTGCAGCAGATATTGCGCTTAGAGTAGAATTTGATAATGAGTTTGAGAACATTATAGAAGGGCAAGAAGCTTTTCTGTGGCCGACGTCGGTTTTCAAGTAAACAGAGTACACCATTAATACAATG
>JAIEEY010000357.1 GCA_029067205.1 Lachnospiraceae bacterium | reverse complement strand
ATCAAGTATTCCTGACAATACATTATCAGGCTGCAATAATCTTTCGTGGGTTAAATTCCCGGACGGTGCGCAAAGATCAGAATATAATCCTACGAAATTGTTTGCTGATGTGTGGGGAAATCCCGGATTTTATGTTGAGGGACCAGAGACTTTAGATACACCGACCAGCAGATCTAAGCCCAGAGAAACAACATGGAAAGCAAAGGCGGGTAACACAGGAACTGAAAATGATCCTATTTGGGCGCTTACATCTGTACCATATAAGTTTACAGATGCAAGCGGAAATGTCCATTTTGAGATAGGCGTAAAGGAGAATGTGGATGATACAGATCCAACATATATTGCGACAATTGATGTAATAGATGAAAGTAAGAAAGAGGCACAGTTGTCAGAGTATTTTAAGTATAACCAAAAAGATCTCACAGAGAATATTGAGATTACGATTCCTGCGATGGTTGGGGAGTATCGTGTGGTTGCTATCGCGGATAACTGCTTTAATACCGATGAGAATCTGCGAAATCATATTTACAGACTGAATATTTTAGACGATTCCGTAAGAGAGATCAAGGCAGATGCCTTTAAAGGTATGAAAGAACTTCAGTGGGTATTCATCGGAGATGCAGTGGAAAAGATTGGTGCCAGTGCTTTCGAAGATTGTAATAAGCTCGAAAATGTGGAATTTAGCCAGACACTCACAGGGTTCTATTCTGATGCAGACTGGGAAAATGCTCTAACGATTGGAAGCAATGCGTTTAAAACAGGATCTGAATTTCTGACTTTCCATGGTGCAATCAATCCAGCGTATGCACCTTATAAGCTGGCAATGTCCGAAGAGAGCAGCAGTATGACAAGCGCGAAATCCAAGGCAAACATATGTTATAAAACAGATGCGCCCCTTCACCTTACAGTAATACGGGATAGTGATGGAAAAGCGACGTTGATCGATTATCCACACTATGAGGAGATTGATAAGTGGAATGAAGAACTGATTGCAGAGATGAATACGGACGAGGATGGAAATGCTATTATTATAGATGATTATAGCATTACTGAAAAGTTTGAGATCGTGAATGGAATCAAAGATAACGATGATAATAAAAATTATCAGGACACGATGGGTGATATGGAAGGAAGAGTTGTTGAGCAGGTTCTCAATATGGAGCTTCCAGCTGGTATACAGAATATAGATTCCAGGGGATATTTCACCAATGATAATAATTCAAATGATTTCGGGTATTTTAACAGGATATATATTGAGGTAACAAGTGGTGATAAGGTAATAGGTTATAAATCTGATACGTTGGATAGGGAATTAAATCCATTCAATGGCATTGCTGAAAAGGATGTAAGAAAGTTATATTCAACATATGAAGGTTTAGGTACAGATGAGATTAAAACAGTACCTGGTCTGTTTAGTGGTTTCTTTGATGAATCAGAAATTGAGACTGGGGCACAAACATATGGGTTTACTTCGCAGGATGACACTAAATTTATATGGGGGTCATATAGAGGTCATACGTACACGGAAAATAATAACCGAGGGAATGACTACTTGACGAGCATCAACATGCCAACGGTCGAGAATCTTCAGAGCTATGCACTTGACAGTAATGAGAACGTAAAAGAAATTACAATCGGAAGGGCATTGAATGAGATTGGTGTGCAGCCTTTTAGAGACTGTAAGAGTTTATGGCAGATTGACACTGGTGACAGCACAAAGTATGAGTTTGAGAATATGATTCTCTATGATAAGGCACCAGTAAGCGGCAGTGGCGGCTATAAAATCGTACAGGGACTGGAAGGCCGTGGGAGAAAGGCCACAGATGGAACCTATGGTTCCACGAGAATTACTGCTGACACAAATCCATTGCTTGCTCAGGTTACGGATGTAGCACCATATGCATTTGCGAATAATGATCAGGTTGTTAGTATAGATCTTAGTAAAACGAATATAAGAGATATTGAGAATGGAACATTTAATGGAAGTAGTAACTTGAATGAGGTTATCCTTCCTGAAAAAACAAAACTTGTAGGTGATTTTGCTTTTGGAGGCGTAAATCCCACATACTTTACACTCACTGTTCCTAATGAGGATTGTCAGATTTCCCAGAAGGCCTTTCAGAAGGATGAATCGGATGAGAAACCTTCGATTAGTGGTGTGATCATAAAGGGTATTTCAGTTGATGAAGACGGTGATCGGAGTACTGCATATGATTCATTCTTAAAGCTGCAGGAAACCATTGGCAAGGATAATATAGAGTGGAGAGAAGCAGGCAAAGAATATACTCTTCGGTTTTGGAATAACGATACCCATAGATTAATTGCAACAGTGCCTGTTACGGTTGGTGAGGGAGAGACTAGCGCTACATTGAATCAACCACCAGAACCACCGAAAATGTCGGGGAGAGCGTTTGTTGATTGGGTGTATACAAGTAAGGATGGCACAATCGAATATACTGGGGCGGATACCTATACTAACGTAACAGAAGACAGAGATATTTATGCAATGTATAAAGACGATCCAACACAAGTTGTTCCAGATGACAACGACTATACTTTGACAGTTGAGAATGGTCAGGCTATGTATAGAGATCCTGTTACGAATGAGAGTAAAATTGTATCAACTTTTCCGATATCACTGAAAGGTGGTACAGCGGTAACTGTTGTGGCGAATAATAAAGATAACTTTAAGGTATGGACGATTACTCCGGGTACCTATACATCATTATTGACAGATGCTAATAACTTTATGACTGATTTTACCATGCCGAATGCAAATGTCACAGTCACAGCCAACTCAGCAATCGGTGGCAGCACTGACACTCCGAACCCGGACGGCACTTACACAGTAACGGTCAACAACGGTACAGGTGGCGGAAACTATCGTCCAGGTGTGACAGTCACCATCACAGCAAACACAGCGCCGACAGGTCAGACTTTCACGAACTGGACAACTACTACGGCAAGTGTAAGTCTTACCAACCCGAATAATACTTCGACAACCTTTGTGATGCCGGCATCAAATGTAACTGTGACAGCAAATTACTCGGGCGGCAACAATCAGGGTGGTAATACAGGAGATGGTAATAACAATACGACAAAATACAAAGTAACCGTAAACTACGGCTCAGGAAGCGGCGAGTATGCAGCAGGTGAGACTGTCAATATTGCTGCAAATGCTCCAGAGTCATCCAACAGGGTATTCTCCAGATGGACGACCAGCAATTCCGGTCTTGGATTTGCCAATGCAAACGCTGTATCGACTTCGTTCGTAATGCCGGCGACAGATGTTACAGTCACAGCGAATTACAGAGTAAGAACAAGTGATGACGATGACGATGATGATAGTACATCAAGAAGACCAGGTACAAATACGAGCACTAGTACGGTAACCAACAGACCCAGCAGTTCGACAAATACAACAGGAACGACAGGTACAGTCAATAATCCTGCAAATGGAACAAGCAGCACTACAAGCAATAACAACGGTAACAGAATTTACATTACGAAAAATGGTATCTCCAACACAGATGTAGCTTCTCTGGCAGTAAGTGGGTCTACAGATAACTTTATAGTAAGGATCACAGAGTCAGAGGAGGCAACAGCGGCAGTGGAGCAGGCGCTCATCAATACATATGGCTCATTGAACGGTCTTGCATACCTGCCAATGGATATTTCACTCTATGACTCAACTGGTCAGAACAAGATCACAGATACACATGGGTTAAATATCACAGTGACAATGCCAATTCCTGATGTACTGATTCAGTATGGTGGAAATGCACGTGTGGCAGCGGCAGACAATGGTGTTTTACAGCAGCTCACACCGAGATTTACAACAATTGACGGTATTGCATGTATTTCATTTGTACCGCCTCATTTCTCACCGTATGTGATCTATGTGGATACCAACAACCTGATTGCAGGTCAGATGCTTGATTCCACACCGGCGACAGGTGATCCGATTCATCCAAAGTGGTTTGCAGCAATCGGTATGGCATGCGTATCAGTTTTACTGTTTGTTCTGAGTGACGGACGGAAACGCAGAAAATACAGGGCAGCATAAATTAGAACAAGTCAAAAAGGAGACCAATATGAAGAGAATACACATGGTAAGATTTACCATAGCGATTGCAAGTTTGGCAGTACTGGGAATCCTTGCGCTTGTGATTGTTGCCCGGGGAATCGGCGGCGGTGTGACAGCCGCGGAGGATGACAGATTCCGTATCAATGGAACGACATTGACAAAGTATCTGGGAACTGACACTTATGTCAGCATCCCAGATACGATCACAACAATCGGTGACGAGGCATTTTCAGGGAACGAGACATTAACTAGTCTGACGATTCCTGATTCCGTCACCCAGATATCCTATAATGCATTTAAAAACTGTACAGCGCTTACTCGCGTGATTCTTCCAGACAGCGTAGAAAAAGTAGGTCCTGGGGCATTTGAAGGCTGTACGGAACTCACTTCTGTTGAGATAGGAGAGAATGTCAGTTCGTGGGGCTCGGGTGTGTTTGCAAACTGCAACAGCCTTGCGGCAGTCACGATTGACCAGTACAACGAATATCTTACATATTATAATGGCGCAATATACAATGGAAATATGACGATGCTGTACCAGGTGCTTCCAGCACGCGAAGGCGATAATTATGTGATGCCGGATACAGTAGAGAGCATCGATACTTATGCCTTCTGGAATCTGCAGAATACAAAAAATGTGATGGTTTCTGACAAAGTTGCCGGGATTCCCAGGCAGGCTATGTCAAGCATGGGAAGTGTTGAGAACGTTGTGATACAGAATCCAACGACTGACATCGGGGAAAGGGCAATTGCAAATAATGCAAATCTAAAACAGGTAGCAATACCGGCATCGGTGGTGAACATTGACCGAAAAGCATTTGCGGGCAGTCCTGATATGAAGATTTATACAAGCAGATCCAGCACAGCAGACACTTTTGGCAGTAGCAATAATATTCCTGTCATCTATGAGGCGGAGTATCCGACTGACTTTATGGACAGTAATGCAGGACTCGAGGAAAAGCCGAATGTAGGAGATGGCAGCATAACTACTACAACTACAACAACGACTATCACAACTACAGGAGATCAGCAGACGACAGATACCAATACAAACAACACAGGAGATGTACAGCAGACGACACAGAATCCTTCTGGTTTCCAGAGTACGGAGGGTTATATTCATCCGCTTGATGTTCCTGAGAATGATGATGTCATAGGAAAGACCGTGATTGTGGCGGGCAGGGCAGTTGTATTGATGGATAACCACAGGGGACAGGTGTATGGAATCCCCAACAGTGTGAATGCGGAGGTTGTTGATGAGGCTTCTGACGATCAGAATCTGACGCAGTCAGGTGCTGCGGGAGAAGAACATACTTCGATCACAGTCAATGTTGAGAATGGCAGTACTGTAAACGATGACAGCATTGCACAGCGGAAATATTATAAGCAGAAAGATTTGACAGAGTATGATATCAGTGAAAATATTAAGAAGATAGGGCGGCTGGCATTTTCAGAGAGCGGCTTGAAGTCAATCGTTATTCCAGATCATGTTACGGAGATAGAGTATGGTGCGTTTATGTCCTGTGCAAGTCTCACAGATGTGACGATACCAGATACCGTTTCAACGATTGGTACAAAGGCGTTTGAGGGAACAGCATGGCTGAACAACTGGAAAAACAGTGATGCTGACGGTGATTTCCTGATTGTCGGTGATGGTATTCTGCTGGCATACAGAGGAAATGAGGAACATGTGGAGATTCCTGACGGCGTGAAGCAGATTGGGGCAGGGGCATTTAAGGGACACACGGAGATACTTGATGTGGCGGTTCCGGCTTCTGTGGATAAGATCTGTGCAGAGGCGTTTCGCAATTGCGGCTCCCTGACTGGTTTGACAGGCTGTGAAGGATTGAAGACAGTTGTCCGTGGTGCATTTTATGGTACGCAGATATCAGAGGATGATTTTAAGAAATAATTTAGACCGGAGATGACAGAATGGAAAAACTTTTTTGGGGAATGGTAGGCGGATGCACGGCTGCATTTGCGATCCTTCTGGGAATGTATCTGAATAAGATAGGAGTGATCGGTGCAGAGCCGGAAACTTCAACAGAGATTGTCTCGGAAGTTGAGTCGGAAACGGAAACATGGGAAGGGCTGCTGGCGGAAGACGGCGAGTTTCCGTCCGAGATACAGTCATTGATCGAGGATTCTCAGACGAATTATTCTCAGGCGATGCAGGTGTTCGAGGATGAATCGTCAGCGGCTGCTTCAAGAGAGGCAGAGGAGGCGCAGAGACCAACAACAAGTTCTACGTCAACGACAACTACATCAGGCAGCAATCCAAAGACGAATGGCTCTGTGGATGGGAACAGGAACGGCAGCCATGACTATTTCCTGGAAAATCCGGCTGAAGAGGAATCAGATGAGGATGAGTCAAGTGCGGAAGCAGTAAAACCGGAGGAGAGGAAGAGCAGCGAGTATGAGTACACATTATATCCGGATCATGCTGTAATCAAGAAATACGTTGGCAGTGCGGCGACACTTGACGTTCCTGATACGATAGATGGTCAGCCTGTCACGGAGATATTGGATTCGGCATTTGCAAGCTCCAAGACGCTTGTGCGGATATCGCTTCCGAATACCGTTGTAAAACTGGGGAAAAATGTGTTTAAGAGCAGTGAATATCTGGTGGATGTCACTCTGCCAGATCAATTGACTGAGATGGGTGAGGGAGTATTTGACAGCTGCTCAAAGCTTACGCGGATTACCATTCCTGATGGTGTGACACAGATTGGCAAAAAGGCATTTAACGAATGTACAGACCTGCGGACAGTCAGGCTGACAAATGATATCGAGACAATCGGTGAGCAGGCATTTAACAACTGTGCAAAGATGGAGCTGACAAAGCTTCCGTCCTCATTAAAAAGGGTGGAGAAAGAAGCCTTTACGGGTTGTGAAGCAATGGCGTTGACAAAATGGCCTAATGATCTGGAATTTATCGGCGATAGCGCTTTTGATGGCTGTACCGCGATAACGAATGTAAGGCTTCCTGGTACGATGCAGACCATGAGGGAAAATGCTTTTCATGGTTGTACTGGTATTGAGTTACTTGAGATCAAATCAGGGATTGAGGCGATTCCGGAATCAGCGTTTTCAGGCTGCACGGGCATTACAGAAGTGACATTTCCTAAATCAGTGATCAGTATTGGTGATAGTGCATTTTCAGGCTGCACAGCACTTGCGAGTGTAACCATACCGAAAAACACACTCAGTATTGGTTCCTCTGCGTTTGCAGGTGCAACATTTACAGAGGTAACGATCAATTCAAAGTGTTCTTATCAGAAGAATTCGTTCCCTGACAAGATAACGATCGAGAATTATTAAGGACAGGGGGATATGAGATGCGAAAGGGTTTTAAGAAGACAGCAGCAGTATTGATGGCTGCAGCAGTATTATTTACACCTGTAAGTACAGATATGGCGGTATATGCCAAAGGTCCAACATATACAGCGATGCAGGATGTGTACTACACGAAAGATAACTGTGTGGTGTACGCAGAGCCTACGTATACGTCAACAGTCCTTACAACACTCGGCGCCAACCTTCCGGTGAAAGTGATCGGTGAATATTCCAACGGATGGTATCGAATTGATATTGGTGTGATCTGTTATGTCAAGATGGATTCTCTCACTTCTGCGGGGGCAATTGGAATTAAGAACAATGAAGATAAACAGATTGCAGATGCGCAGAGGACAGCGGCAGAGCTAGGGTATGAGTTTGTGTACCTGACATTAAATAAACAGAAGGTGATCAAGAAGGACATATACAACAGTTATGTTGGCAAAAAGGTCATTCTGTATACCAAGATTGATGATGAACTGGGTGTGTCGTTTAAGATGCTTTATGAAGATAAGGTAAAAAGAGACATTGATCTCAATGTGACAAAGACTTCATCAGTCGATAGTTCTGGTGCCAGGACAGTGCAGTATTTATTTAACAGCAATGTTGAGTTAAATGGACAGCTTGCAATTTTCCAGTTCAAATCAGGGTATGACAAGGCAGTTGACATTTATCCGTCTGATGTGGATACAGGCGAGTTTGTGATGATGAATACTTATTATACAGAATTCAGTGAGTTTGCCTATGCGCCTGTTACACAGGTTGCAGATATGATGATCGTGGAGACAGAGATTCCCAATTCCCTGAATGATAACCAGAGAGCTGTCATGGCAGACCTCAGGAAAGGTATTAAGTATCAGGGCGATGATACGAGCGAATACAGAAGGAGTGTCGTCCATGGCAAACTCCGCAAGGATACGGAGTATGTGGATTACCAATACTAAGGCAGCAGTCAGAATAGGAACAAACTTAAAATAAGTAAAAATGAAGGATAAGATTAAGTAATCTTATCCTCTCTTTTTACATATATGGGTTGCAACTTTGTATCATGTATGCTATGATTTCAATGGAAAATCAAGAACTGTATTAGTTCAAGCAATACAGTTTAAGGTCAGAGGGGGATATAAAAGCAGACAATATAAGGGGGATGAAATGTCAGAAATATCGAAACAAAAGGAAAAATCCAAACCAGTCATTATTGTGAAAGATTTATATAAAGTATATCGTATTGGTGAGAACAGGGTTCGTGCCCTGAATGGGGTGAGTTTCAGTATCAACCGGGGTGAGTTTTGTGCGATCGTAGGTACTTCCGGTTCTGGAAAATCAACACTTCTAAATATGCTTGCAGGTCTGGAAAAACCGACCAAGGGAGAGATTGTCATCATCGGTGAGCACATGGAAACGAAAAACGAGAATCAGCTTGTGCGATTTCGGAGAGAACATATTGGATTTATTTTTCAGTCGTTTAATTTAATGGGAACGATGAATGCTGTGGAAAATGTTGCACTTCCTCTGACCTTTCAGGGTGTTTCCAAGAGGGAGCGCACAAAGCGGGCTAAGAAGATGGTACATATGGTAGGACTTGACAAATATTGGGATCACAGACCCAATCAGATGTCAGGAGGACAGCAGCAGCGCGTCGGTGTGGCGAGGGCGCTGGTGGTCAATCCAGAGATTATCTTTGCAGATGAACCGACAGGAAATCTTGACTCCAACACATCGAGGGAGATCATGAATCTGATGCAGAAGGTTGTGCGGGAGCAGAAGCGGACACTGATCATGGTAACACATGACAATACATTGGCAAGCTTTGCGGACAAGATCATTCGGATTGTGGATGGCAAGATCGTGGACATGGTGGACAACACGGGGAACACGAATGCATCAGAAGAGAAAAGTGTCGGCGAAGACAAGGAAAAGATAGTGGAAAAAGGGGAGTAAAATACTCAGGAATGGAGGAAGACTATGAAAAAATTGAAGAAGGTGCTGTTTTTGCTGCTGATGACAGTAATGTTATGCGGGAATACTCTGGTGGTATCGGCGGACGAAGAGGATTCAGATAATAATTCATCATATGGCAATCCCAGCGACCAGTATGTATCGAAAGAGTGGAAAGATCATATTAGATCCCAGTTGAACCATCATTATTCTGATTTGAAGATACGATACAAGCTGACAGAGGATCAGATCAAGCGCATGGACAGGATATATAACAGTGCCATGAGTTATATGCAGAACGCGGATTTTATGATGTCCGAGCTGACAGGTTACGAGGCTGAGGTCGAAGGATATCTGGACGAGATTGCAAGGGAGGAGAAGGAGAGTTTTTCTAGTACACAGAAGTTTCTGATGCTCTCCAACGAGGTTCCGATCACAAGTGCAAACTATGGGGAGCAGGCTTTTGTCGTATTGTCGTTGATCAATCTAGGCAAGGAGGACGTCACGGATGTCGTGGTGACACCGACTGTGTCGAATGATAAGACAAAGTGGCCTTTTGATATTAACCAGGCATATGACGCACAGATAATACAGATGATACAGGCGGCAGACGACACGGTGGATGCATATAATAAGCGTATGGACATCGGATGGCTTTTCAATGTCAGAACCGATGTGCTCACAGGCTGTTATCCATTACCTTTTCATGTGACATATTATGAGAATAGCACGCTGGTGGAGACAGATATAACAACCTATATCAATGTCAAGGGTGCTAATCCTGAGAAGACGTTGATCAAATATCCTGACGATGACGATGATGAGGATAAGAAGGCAGCCAATCCACGTATTATTGTAACAGGATACAGAACAGATCCAGAAGAAGTCTTTGCAGGTTCAACCTTTAATCTGACAGTGAGTGTCAAGAATACTTCCAGGGAAACTGCAGTTGAGAACGTACTTTTTAATATGGAAGCGACGGTAGAAGGAAAAGATGCAGATGCCACTTATGCGGCCTTTTTGCCGACATCGGGATCCAGCTCTGTATACAAGGATAGAATTGCGCCGGGTGAAACTTATGATATGAGTATAGAGATGGAAGCGAAGTCAGACCTCTCCCAGAAACCATATGTGCTTACAGTAAATATGAAGTATGATACAGAGGAGCAGGTGAATTTATCCGATGTTGCACATGTATCCATACCAATCAAGCAGGAGGCGAAGCTTGACACTGGTTCTGCGGAGATCATGCCAGAGTCGATCGCAGTTGGCGAGCAGTCCAATGTCATGTTCAGTATCTTTAATACTGGTAAGACGACACTGTTCAATGTGAAAGTGACTTATGAGAGTGAGACGGTTGACAGCGGCATCACTTATCTTGGCAATATAGCGCCGGGAAATACAGGAAATGTTGACTCCATGCTGACAGGTATTGCGCCGGATATGGGTGAAGGAATCGTGAAGGCAGTTGTTACTTATGAGGACGAGGCAGGAAATGAGTCCCGGTACGAGAAAGATTTGAATCTCTATGTATATGAGATGACATTTGATGATGGAATGATGGACGATTTTCCCATGGAGCCCATGGAGGATGAGACTGACCAAAAGGGAACTCAGCTGTTTGCAATTATCGGGATTATAGCGGCGGTTGTTGTAGTGGTTGTAATTATTGTTGTTATTATATCTAAGAAGAGGAAGGCAAAGAAGCATAAAGAAGATATGGATTTGCTGGATGGGGATGATGTATAATGAAATTTTTTGATTTATTGCGTATGAGTATCTCCAATCTGTGGAAGCGAAAGCTCCGTACTGTGCTCACAGTGCTGGGAGTGGTCATCGGTATTACTTCCATTGTGGTCATGGTTGCGTTGGGTAATGGGCTCAAACAGTCTATGCTGGACAGCTATTCCAATTACACCTCCATGACACAGATTCAGATTCACTCTGGCGGCGGCTATTATATGTCAAGCAGCAGTGGACAGTCGGATGAAAAGAGACTGGATGATACGTTTGTACAGCAGCTGTTGTCCATGGAGCATGTTAGTGATGTATATCCCAGATTGAGTGTTTCTGCGATTGCAAAAGCGGGAAGATACGCAAGTGATCTTGACATATATGGCATTACACAGGCGGAATTCCAAACATTAAATCTTCCTATTGCACAGGGTAAACTGCCTGATTCGGATTCAGAGCTTAAGTTTTTCTATGGAAATAATGTACTGATGTACTTTTATGTAGAGAAAACGTATGAATATCCTTTTTGGGATAAAAATGAAGTACCAAATGTGGATCTGATGAATGATCCGATCTTTATCATATTTGACAGGAACGCATATTGGGAGTCTCAGAATGGCAGTTCTGGTGAAGGGACTCCTGCCAAGCCGCCTAAAAAGTATATTATAGAAGCCTGTGGTTTGATGGAAGGAGAGGTCGGAGAGTGGAACAATAATTACAGTTCGGCTGTGCTCTGCGATATTGATGCGCTGAAAGCTGAATTAAAGCGTGTTTTCAGGAAGAATCCTATCCCGGGGCAGCCTACCAGGAAAAATGGCAAACCGTATAATGAGCTGTTTTATTCACAGGTCATCGTGCAGGTGGATGATATGGCAAATGTAGTGGAGCTGACCGATATGATAAGGGAGATGGGATATGAAGCCTACAATTCGGCAGAGTGGATCCAGCAGGAGATGGACGCCATGAACACAGTACAGGCAGTGCTCGGTGCGATCGGTGCGGTTGCCATGCTGGTAGCGGCAATCAGTATCACCAATACGATGATGATGTCCATCTATGAACGCACGAAGGAAATCGGTGTTATGAAGGTGCTTGGCTGTGATATCCGTAATATACAGGGATTGTTCCTGATGGAAGCGGGCTTCATCGGCTTTATCGGCGGCGTGATCGGCGTTGGTTTCAGTTATGCGCTAAGCCTGGTCATCAATGGACTGATGACTTCCAGCGGTATGGGGGAAAATATGGGAATCACAGGTGCGATCTGCAGGATTCCATTATGGCTGAGCCCGCTTGCGGTTGTGTTTGCGATTGTGATTGGTATGATCGCGGGATTTATCCCGTCGCTTCGGGCGATGCGGCTGAGTCCGCTCGCGGCGATTCGTAACGAATAAGACTTTACACGTTTCGAAAAATCTGTTATGATGGGTATAGCAGAGAAAGAAATGTTATCTGAAAAGAAAGTAGGTGGTTGTATGCCAAGTGGTGCGGATATCATAAAAGATTATGTAAGTGAGTTCTCACGATTACAAAATTGGATGATTTCAGTTAAGGATAAGGACCCGGTAACATACAATTCAATGCATGACAGATATATCGAAATAAAAGTAACGCTGTCAAGTCTTGGCGTCAATCTGGCGGAGTTAGATAAAATTAAGGAATAGCGTTTGATCATTTTAGGAAAGGAAGCGATTGTATGCCAAATAGTGCAGAGATTGTTGAGAGAACCGTACATGATTTTCAAAAAGTACAGGCTCATATGAAAAATGCCCGAAAGGAAAATGCTACAGAAACATATGAGGGATTAAAAAGGGATTATCAATCTTTGAAAGCAGTTTTAACTTCCTTGGGTGTAAATCTCACGGATATTGATGAGATCAAAGAATAACAGATTTTTCTAAAAAGGCTTCTCAAAACGAGGAGCCTTTTTTGTGTACTTTAGAGTATTTCCATCATATATTAATGTGAAGATACAACGTAATTGTCCGTTAGTGCATTATAGGGAGCTGTCATGGATTTAGACAAGTCAAAATGAAAGGTTATTTCGTGACAGATCCTAAGCTTGGTTGATGGATGATTACAGAGGGAATGAAAATGAACAGAGTACGCAGAATGATCGGCTGTGATCACAGGGAGGCAGCGCCCTACACAGGCAGGGGAGTCTGTGTGGCGGTCTTGGACAGCGGAGTGGCAGCACATCCAGATTTGAGGGGGAGAATAGCAGCTTTTAAGGATTTTGTGTCGGATAAGAGAATGTATTATGATGATAACGGACATGGGACGCACGTGTCCGGGATTCTGGGCGGGAGTGGTATGATGTCTAGGGGCAGATACCGTGGAATTGCTCCGGAATGTACTTTGATCTGTGGCAAGGTGTTGGACAAAAAAGGCGGTGGAAGCCTGAAAAACCTTACGAATGGATTAATATGGATATCGGAACTAATCAATAAATATCCAATCAGAATTCTCAACATATCGATTGAGATGGAATCGGAGGATGGGATTGACCCGAAGGACTGGGAACAGTTTCGCAAACATATATGGAATCTGTGGGATAAAAATATCATGATTGTAGCAGCCGCGGGAAACAAGGGTCCTAATCCCATGACGTTATCGCCGATTGGAGAATGTGGCAGCTGTGTCTGTGTCGGGTGTCATGATGGTAATTATAAGGGAAATGGCGGGAGGCTCTGCAATGAATACTCAAGCAGGGGGCCAGGAAAGGATACCACCATTACAAATATGCTCAATCCCTTGAAAAAGCCGGATATAGTGGCGCCGGGGACAGATATTATGTCATGTCATTACCGTTATAGTACGAAGCCGTACATTGCCAAGAGCGGAACATCAATGTCGGCGCCGATTGTGAGTGGAGCCTGTGCACTGTGCCTGCAGAAGTACCCACAGCTTACGAACAAGGAGCTCCGGCGGCTGTTACTGGGATCGGCAGCAGACCTTGGACAGAGCTGGAGTGTGCAGGGCGCAGGGATGCTTCAGATTGACAGACTTTTTGCGCAGGCGGAACTGTTGTATTAGACAAGGAAATATTTTTATCATATTTCATATTGACAAGGTTTGTATATTTGTATACAATAATACACAGATACAAAATCAATATCTGTTCAGAGCCATATGACAGCTGCTGGTACTCCGATTTCCAGGCTCTGAACAGAGAAGATCAAAACGGAGGAGAAAGAATATGGCAAATAACAGTGAGTATTTTGAAAACCGGCCAGTTACGATGAATGATCACAATAATCTTTTGCAGATCGAGGAGCATATGTATCAGCTTCAGGATGTGGAAAAGCCCAATGCATTCCGCAATATGTTCCCTTATGATGAGATACCAAAGATTCCGTTTAATGACAGGGTTGTACCTCACAATATGCCAAAGGAGATCTGGATTACAGACACGACTTTCAGGGATGGACAGCAGTCAAGGGCACCGTACAGCACAGAGCAGATTGTGACAATTTTTGACTATCTGCACAGACTTGGCGGTCCCAACGGCATGATTCGGCAGAGCGAGTTCTTCCTGTACAGCCAGAAAGACAGGGATGCAGTTTATAAATGCATGGAGCGCGGTTATCAGTTTCCGGAGGTGACTTCGTGGATTCGTGCGAGCAAGGAAGATTTTAAACTGGTAAAGGAAATTGGCATGAAGCAGACGGGTATTCTCGTCAGCTGTTCCGATTACCACATTTTTATGAAACTTAAGATGACAAGGCGTCAGGCGATGGAGCACTATCTGTCTGTTGTGCGGGATTGCCTCGAGGAGGGCATCAGCGTGCGGTGTCATCTGGAGGATATTACAAGGGCAGATATCTACGGCTATGTCGTACCGTTCTGTCAGGAGCTTATGAAGCTGTCAGAACAGTACAGGCTTCCGATCGTGGTGCGTGCATGTGATACCATGGGATATGGTGTGAATTATGCGGGGGCTGTTATTCCAAGAAGTGTACAGGGTATTATCTATGCACTTCACACGCATGCCGGCGTGCCCCATGAGTGGATTGAATGGCATGGCCACAATGATTTTTACAAGGCGGTAACAAACTCGACAACGGCATGGCTGTACGGATGTTCTGGTGTCAACACATCACTTTTTGGCATCGGTGAGCGCACGGGAAATACACCGCTTGAAGCAATGATCTTTGAGTATGCACAGCTGAAAGGTACGCTGAATGGTATGGATACGACAGTGATCACAGAACTTGCGGAGTATTATGAGAAAGAGATTGGTTATCACATTCCGGAGAGGACTCCTTTTGTCGGCAAGAATTTCAATGTCACGAGGGCGGGTATCCATGCGGACGGATTGCTCAAGAATGAGGAGATTTACAATATTTTTGACACAGAGAAATTCCTCAACAGACCAGTATTATGCGCAGTGTCCAACACGTCAGGGCTTGCGGGAATTGCGCACTGGATTAATACCTACTACAAGCTTAAGGATGGCGAAAAGATCAGTAAGTCTTCGGAGCTTGTGGCATATGTGAAGGCATGGGTGGACGCGGAGTACGAGAGCGGCAGGGTTACGGTTCTCACGGATGATGAATTGCTTTCGGTCATCGGGGAAGGCTGTAGGACGCTCGGTGTGACCATAGGAAAGGATTGATGGCGGGAGATGGGCGAGTATGATGTAAATCATGAGGCATCGGATAAATATTCGTTACGGGGCAGGGTTTTCCAGAAGCTCAGGGAGGATATTCTGAACGGAAAATATCAGGAAAACGATGAACTTAAGGAAGCGACGATCGCGGAGGAACTTGGCGTGAGCAGAACCCCGGTGAGGGAGGCTTTCCGGCAGCTTGAATTGGAAGGATTGATTCGGATCGTGCCAAACAAAGGGGCTTATGTTACTGGTATTTCCATGTCAGATGTGGCGGATATCTATGAAATCCGTTCTCTTCTGGAAGGCCTGTGTGCGAGATGGGCAACGAAGAAAATCACCAGGGAGAAAATTGAGGAACTTGAGGAGATCATTCTCCTGAGTGAATTCCATTTGCAAAAGGAGCACTATGATCAGCTGATCGAGCTGGACAACCGTTTCCATATGAATTTGTATGAGGCGTGTGAGAGCAAGATGCTGATTCATCTATTAAAAGATTTTCATCAATATGTGCAGAAACAGAGGCAGCAGACGCTCTCGAACCATGAGAGGAGCGCAGCGGCTGTGGCGGAGCACAAGAGCATTATGGAGGCGATACGCGATGGGAATGCCCAGCTTGCGGAGGAACTTGCCGACGAACATATTTGTAATGCATACAGAAATATGGTAAAATGTGGTTTGAGTATAAAACACTAAGCAAGTGTTTGGAAGAACGCCAAAAGGCGGCGTTCTTCGTGATAGCAATAAGTTGATTAAGAACAGGAGGAGACAATTATGGCAAAGATTCAGATGACAACGCCGCTGGTGGAGATGGATGGGGATGAGATGACACGAATCCTCTGGAAGATGATCAAGGACGAGCTGATCCTTCCATACATAGACTTAAAGTCTGAGTATTATGATCTTGGTCTGGAACACCGCAATGAGACGAATGACCAGGTGACAGTAGATTCTGCCGAAGCTGCCAAAAAGTATGGTGTGGCAGTCAAGTGTGCGACGATCACACCGAATGCTGCGAGAATGACAGAGTATAATCTGAAAGAGATGTGGAAGAGCCCAAATGGAACGATCAGGGCAATTTTGGATGGAACAGTATTCCGGGCACCTATTTTAATCAAGGGGATTGTTCCATATGTAAAGAATTGGACAAAACCGATCACGATTGCCCGTCATGCATATGGTGATGTATACAAAAATACGGAGATCAAGGTTCCGGGAAAAGGAAAGGCGGAGCTGGTCTTTACCGCAGAGGACGGGACGGAGACAAGGGAACTGATTCACAATTTTGAGGGAGCAGGGATTATACAGGGTATACATAATACCAGGGAATCCATCTCCAGCTTTGCCAGGGCATGCTTTGGGTATGCAATCGATACAAAGCAGGATTTGTGGTTTGCTACCAAGGATACCATCTCCAAGAAATATGATCATACGTTTAAGGATATTTTTCAGGAGATTTATGATGCAGAGTACAAGGAACAATTCGAAAGACTGGGAATTGAGTATTTTTATACACTGATCGATGATGCGGTTGCACGTGTGATTCGTTCTGAAGGCGGTTTTATATGGGCATGTAAAAACTATGACGGTGATGTGATGTCTGACATGGTGGCGACGGCATACGGAGATTTGTCCATGATGACTTCTGTACTGGTGTCACCGAGCGGTGTTTATGAATATGAGGCAGCTCATGGGACTGTACAGCGTCATTACTATAAGCATTTGAAAGGAGAGGAGACCTCCACCAACTCCATTGCGACTATTTTTGCATGGACGGGTGCACTGCGCAAGCGCGGTGAATTGGATGGGATACAGGAACTTCAGGATTTTGCGGACAAACTGGACAAGGCATGTATTAAGACCGTTGAGGACGGGAAAATGACAAAAAGCCTTTCACTGATATCGACTTGTGAAAATCCAGTGATTTTAAATAGTCTGGATTTTATCAGGGCGATTCGGGAGACCTTTGATGCATTATAATTTGCGGAATAGGCTTTACACTGTTGGATGAATTTGTTATGATAAAAATGTGGTAAGTTACTATTCAGAACAGATTCGTAGAAAGATGGTGATGATATGACTGAAAAAGAAATGTTAAAAATATCAGTTGAAGAGTTTTCGAGGCTGCAGGACTATATGCTGGAATGTGATAAAGATTCGGGAGCATACAAAAAGATGAAGAGGCGGTATATTGAGTTAAAAGTTATCTTAACATCTTCTGGAATTAACATTACAGAACTAGATATCATAAAAGAATAAGGCGATTTTAGGCTGCAGGCGTGTGAAACCAAACATTTGACTTCACGCGCCTGATATCGTTCTGTACGATTACAATTTCAATTCCGCGATCAGACTAAGCATTTCATAGTGCCTGAGTTCTTCCTTCAAGGCGGCTTTGTCAATATTGAGTACAAAATCCTCTAGGGACTGCGTGATGGGAATATCGTCCTTCATCTTGGCAAGCTGGTAGCTCAGATAAACAGTCTCCTTATTTTCTTTTAATGCATTTAACGGGCTTCGTCCGATGCCAAGGCTGCTTTTCCAGAAGTCGGACAGTGCCTTTTCTTTTTTCTTGTTTCCCTCACAGTCCTCAATTACCGCATAGATCGCATCAAGGGAGCCGTATTCGTTTACTAGAGGGGCTGCTGCCGAAGAGACACCTTTACAGCCGGGAATGCCGTCTCCGGGATCACCGGTGATCGAGAGCAGTGTGACAATATTTTCCGGGTACACACCTTCCTCGGAATAGACGGTATCGGAGGTATACTCAAAGATTCCCGCCGGAAGGGAGGCATATCCGTTCTTGCCGGCGCAGAGACCATACCGTTGATGCATGTCCTTTACCCTTTCCTTGTCAGTGACGCGCCAAAGTCTGGTGTAATCGCTCACTAGCTGGAAATAATCGTGGTCTTTGGTAAGGAGATACGTTTCAAGTTCCGGTGACTCAAATTTTTTGACGAGGGAGGCGGCGAAATCGTCTGCCTCATAGTCTTTGTCCATAAGCACCTGGCAGCCTATTCTCTGTAAAAGGTTTTCCATGGCAATGAACTGTTCCCTTAACGGGGCAGGTGCTTCCTTTCTGTTCGCCTTGTAGGAGTCTGCGCCAAGGACAGTGCGACGGAACGTATCACGGGACACATCAAAAGCGACTGCAACATAATCTGGTTTCGCCTTTTTGTAGAGGGAAATCAGGGTTCGGAGCATCGTGAAAAGGGCATTTGTGTACTCTCCCCTGGAGGTGTGCAGGATCTCAGAATAGTGCTTTTCTTTCTCCTCGTCCGTCTTTGCGTAGAGTACGGATTTGGGCAGATTGCCATAATATGAAGTGCTGAGCATCGATGAACCGTCGATAATCAAGAATTTTTTCATTGTATCTATCTCCTATGAAAGTATTTGCAGTGTGTTTATGCGTCATGATGGCGCATATTTTCTTTAATTATACTTCTAAATCCCGGGAAAGGCAATCAGGAACTACTCGGATAACTCTTCCCACTTGGCGTAGAGTGTCTCGAGTTCTGCCGCAATAGCCTCTTTTTCTCCGGCGATATCCTGAAGCTTTGCCGGGTTTGTGGCAATTTCGGGCTTTGCCATCTCTTCGTCAAGTGCGGCGCTTTTTGTCTCGAGTACTTCGATTTTTTCCTCGCATTTTTTCAGGTCATTTTCGCGTTTGCGCAGAAGTGCCTGGTTTTCTTTCTGTTGTTTCCAGTCAAGTTTCTGTGCAGAGGGTTCCTCCACATTTGTGACGGAATTGGTTTCTGACATGGGTGTCAGGATTTCTTTCTTTTCAAGATAGTAGTCATAGTTCCCAATATAGTTGACAAACTCCTGGTGTGTGAGCTCAAGGATGCGGCTTGCCGTTTTGTTGATGAAATATCGGTCATGTGAGACATAAAGAACTGTGCCCTCATAGGCATTCAGTGCTGTCTCAAGGATTTCCTTTGAAGTGATGTCAAGGTGGTTTGTCGGCTCGTCGAGAATCAGGAAGTTTGCCTCGGACAGCATCAGCTTTGCGAGGGATACACGTCCGCGTTCGCCGCCGCTCAGTGCACTGATCTTCTTAAAGACATCTTCGCCCGTAAATAAAAATGCTGCCAGTGTGTTTCTGATTTCCGTGTTGGTCAGGTATGGGTAATCGTCGCTGATCTCTTCAAACAATGTCTTATCCATATGAAGTACATGATGCTCCTGGTCATAGTATCCGATTTCCACGTTTGCCCCGAGTTTGATCGTGCCGCTGTCCATGGGAACAAGCTCGTTGATGATTTTCAGAAGAGTGGTCTTGCCTGTTCCGTTGTCCCCGATGACGGCAACATGTTCGCCGCGCTTGATTTCAAAAGATACATTTTCGAACAGCTGATGACTGTCAAATCTCTTGGAAAGCCCTTCGATCTGCATGACATCATTGCCGCTGGTCTTATGAGGGGTGAGCGTCAGTTTCATGTCAGCCCTGACTTCGACAGGCTTCTCGAGACGTTCAATCTTGTCCAGCATCTTCTCACGACTCTCGGCGCGGCGGATGGATTTTTCACGGTTAAACTGTCTTAATTTGTCAATGACTTCCTCCTGGTGCCTGATTTCGCGCTGCTGGTTCAGATAAGCGTTCATCTGCTCGGTGCGCAGATGTTCTTTTTGAATGGCGTAATCCGAGTAGTTTCCGTTGAAGGAGGATACCACGCCGTTGTCGATCTCGATGATTTTTGTGGCGATTTTATCCAGGAAATAACGGTCATGCGAGACGATGATGACAGCGCCCTTGTAATTCAGAAGGTATGTCTCAAGCCATGCGATGGAATTGAGGTCAAGGTGGTTGGTGGGCTCGTCGAGCATGATGAGGTCAGGCTTTTGCAGGAGCAGCTTTCCGAGAGCCACGCGCGTCTTCTGACCGCCGGAGAGTGTTGCGACTTTCTTGTCAAACTCGTTCTCCTGAAAGCCGAGTCCTTTTAGGATACCGGTGATTTCGCTCTTGCAGGCGTAGCCGTTGATGTCCTCGAAGCGGTGTGTCATGTTTGCGTATTTTTTGAGCAGGAGGTCGAGTTTGCTGCCAAAGGCGTTTTTCATGTCAGCTTCCGTTTGGCGAATCGCTGACTCAAGGTCGAGAACTTCCTGTTTGACGGTGAGCAGTTCGTCGAAGATCGTGTTTTCGCTGTCCACCGCCTGGTGCTGTGCCAGATAGCCGAAGCTCTTGTCCTTTGCGAAGGTCACGCTGCCTGCATCTGCAGGGAGTTTACCTGTGATGATTTTAAGCAGTGTGGTTTTGCCCGCGCCGTTGATGCCGACAATCGCAGCCTTTTCATAGTCTTCTATATGAAAAGAGGCATTTTTGATGACATGGTTGTCGACAAAAGTTTTGTCTATGTTATTGCATGATAAAATCATGGAATTTTCCTCCTTAGGTATGGAATCTATTTACCTATTATAAAAGAGAATCAAAATAAAATCAATCGGAATCATAATTG
>JAIEEY010000356.1 GCA_029067205.1 Lachnospiraceae bacterium | reverse complement strand
ATACAGTTCCTCCGCTTTTTTGTATTCTGCTATATAACTCAGCAAATAGGCAATATCAAATGTAAAATCTGCCTGTTCCATACTGTTTTCTCTAATCAGTCTTTCAGATATATTTTCTGCGAACGGAATAAACTTTTGACACTCTAAAGCAGAACCGCTTTGGGGTATTTCCAAACACTTACGACATGCTTCTATTAATCCATGATGTTTTTCTTCCTCTGGCTTGTATCTCTCAAAAATAATCTGCGCAAACACCGGATGCAGAGCATAACTCTCCTTATCTAACTGCAACCATCCCTTTTGATATAAACCCATTAGGATATCATTATCTTCACTGACTCCTGCATCCGTAAGCAGCCATTCGTTACATGTTTGTGCTGCCAAAGGTATATAAGGAAATACAGAAAATGCCTCCATAATATTTTGTTCTGCTTGTGTAAGTTTGGATAAACTATATAGTTTCTCGTAAGATTCCTGAATATTTATAAGTCCCCCATCCTTATGAAACACCAGCCGAAAACCCTTATTTTCCAACTCTTCCCTCAGCTTTTTCACCGTCCATAGCTTTGTCTTCGCTAAATGTGCCAGAAGTTCAACCGTAATTGTATGCCTGCCTGCAAGCTTTTCAATAACATATTCTAAATCTCGCTTTTCTTCTTCATTTATGTTGATTCCACTATCTTCAAACCGAATGGTCTTAAAAATCTCAATACATTGTTTTCTATCAAGAAATCCTATCTGATATGATTTAAATGCATCACTAAATGATATCTGTCTCGATGTCAGTATAATAGTACACGGAATGTTTTCCAACTTTTTTAGACTTGGATCTTCACTTATAGACTTGTCCACATTATCAACAAATAACAAGATTTTTCCCCCAGAAGCTAAATACTCCAGTTCTCTCCATGCTGCTTCTTTATTTAACTTAGGGGTATCCTGCGTCTTATACCTCAGACATTCCATCAGACTGCTATCCATGTTACCATTATACTCAATATATCCAATGTGGCGGAAAAGTTCATCCTCACCTTTTTCATGCTTGGTATAATATTCGTCAAATAACTTCCTGCATATATGTGTTTTGCCAATCCCACCCATGCCGCTTACCATAACAGTTTTGCATCCTCCCTCTATTTTCTGACGCAAATCCTGCAATTCTTTCTCCCGACCTACGAAATAAGATACTGGCTTTATATTAGTATTATGCGTAACAACAAACTTTCGTTCTGATTCCTTATACATTGCAATACCCTCAAACTCTGGTGCTTTTCCAATTTGACGTTCCAACGCAATGTCCATTTCCCCAGATATAGATCTTCTTCCATTCATTCCACCAATAGTCCAGCATTCTTCATTGGGCATCCACTTATAGGATACCAATTTACCACTCCTCTTTTCTATATCAAGTTCTCCTACAAGAAAAGTAACTGTTGCATAATTATCGACTCTTCCACTGCCACATTGATAAGTAGGGATAGTTCTTTCCCCACTCAGATTAAAGACATATGCCCCTTTATGCAAGTGTCCACAAAGATAAAAATCTATGTTAAAATCATTAAAAAGATTCCAGATTTTTTGCTGATCCGCCTCAACAAAGTATGAGATTGGATGATGTCCTATTGCTATATTAATACTGTTCTCTTGATCTTTCAATAACTTAATCTCATCATAAAAACTTTCTTTTTCCAGAACTAAATTGCCTGCATCACTATTAGTTCCTGCAGTAAAAGCTGTATTCATCAGAAACACATTAT
>JAIEEY010000355.1 GCA_029067205.1 Lachnospiraceae bacterium | reverse complement strand
GTCGTACCCCTCCCGGTCAATAATGGCAATCGCAGTGTCAAGAATCTTCCTCGCTACAGTGTCGTCAATCAGCATCTCCCTGTTTTGTAATTCTTCTTCCCCATACACCATAAATTCCCCCAGTCATGTCTAAATCTCCACGTTTAATTCCGTTTTTTGTGCGACTTCCTCCTCTGCCTGCTTTCTAAAATCCTCCATTTGCTCCGGATTCAGCACTGGAAGATCCCCTAGCGACTTCACCCCAAAAGTCCTAAGAAATTCCTCTGTCGTGCCAAATAATAACGGACGCCCCGGTGCGTCAAGCCGCCCAAGCTCCTGAACCAGATTCAATTCCAGTAATTTGTTCACTGCATGGTCACAGCTCACCCCTCGTATCTTCTCGACCTCAAGCCTTGTCACCGGCTGCTTGTACGCGATAATCGAAAGTGTTTCCAGCAGTGTATCTGTCAGGACATATTTCCGCGGAGCCTTTGCCACCTTGATCAGATATTCGTACAATCCCGGCTTCGTACATAACTGTACAGAATCTTCCAGCTCCACGATATAGATCCCTCTCTCCGCTTTCTTATATTTACTGTTCATCTTGGCAATCACTTCGCGTATTTCCTTTTCTGGCATCTCCAACACATGCCCCAGACTGGAAATCGCAACGGAATCCCCCATCGCAAAGAGCACCGCCTCGATCACTGACATTACCTTCTTTTCATCCATTATAATATGCACCCTCAAAAAATCACGCCGCAAAGCTTGATGTAATAATGATGTCCGCGAAAGTATCCTCCTGTTCAATCGAGATGATACCCTGCTTCATCATCTCGAGCACCGCCATAAAAGTGACAATCACCTCCATCTTGCTCCCCTGTTTCTCCAGGAGATTCCTGAAACTGAATCGCCTGTGGTTTTTTACATATTCTTCTATGTAGACCTGTTTCTCCTCCAGGTTAATCTCATCCTTTTCAATCTTGCCAAACTGGCTTCGGATCGGATCGATCTTCTCCTCCTGACGCCGCATGACCGCTTTGAAAATCTCATGAAGCTTTGCAAGGGTAACATCCCCCGCAAGCTCCTCATAATCTATGGGATACTGGTAATCCGCAACTTCCTTGGGAAGCATGGGCTTTTTGTACCAGCTCTTTGCCGCGTCAACCTGCTTGTCCCGCAGCTCAAACGCCATATACTTGTACATTTTATACTCCAGAAGTTTCTGCACAAGCTCCGCCCTGGGATCCTCCTCTTCCCCCTCGTCATTGACTGTTTTGGGCAGAAGCATCCTGCACTTGATATCAAGCAGCGTCGCCGCCATCACGAGAAATTCACTCATGACATTCATGTCCTCTGTCCGCATCTTTCTGATATAATCAAGATACTGTTCTGTTATGACCACGATCGGTATATCATAGATGTCAATCTTGTTTTTCTCAATCAAATAAAGCAGCAGATCCAACGGTCCCTCAAATACTGTCAGCCGCACAGACAATCCCATACAAAAACCCCCAAATTCTTTGTATCCATTTCATCAGATATATTTTACAAAGAATTCAGGGAAAATGCAATGCAAACTGTTGTTTGCTAAGCTTTAGAAGGTTTTAACACCACTTCATAGAGCTCCGCCGGATTAAAAAACCGAAGCGGTATCGTGTGGGAGCCCATTCCCCGCCCCAAAAGCATAACCGCCTCACCGCTTCGAAAGATACCGCCGTCGTACTTCGGAAATATTTTGTAGGACGGGGCAATGACACCTCCCAGAAACGGCAGGCGCATGATACCGCCATGCACATGGCCTGACAGCACCAGCTGCGCCCCCCATCTGGCATAATCCTCAAAATAATCCGGATTGTGCGCAATCAATAGATTGCATTTGCTTTTATTATATTCCGGAAGTGTCTCCTGCAGATAGTTGTCTCTCATTTTCTCTATCTTGAAATGGGCGAAATAATCAAGGTCAAGATCAAGTCCTGTCACCCTGATATTGAATTCTGACAGATCTACAGATTCATTTTGCAATACTTTCACATTTTTGCAGGAAACCGCCCGCATCAATGTGTCAAATTTATCGCCAAAACGGTCTGGCTCCTGCCGCATCTTTGACTCATGATTTCCCAGACCATAGTAAATCTTATAATTCTGGCTGAGTGTATTGACCAGCTCTATTCCCGGTGTCATATCC
>JAIEEY010000354.1 GCA_029067205.1 Lachnospiraceae bacterium | reverse complement strand
CGTATCAGGAATGGAGGGATTTAGACGAATTTATCGATTATAAAAAGTATCAATTTCACGAAGATGACATTTATGTATTTGGTAGATTGATTGAGTTGATGAGCGGAAATATGAATTTGGTAGAAATCTTTTCATATGTGGGAAAAATACCTGAAAACCCTGAAAGAATCATCCAGTCAGGGCGTCTTTTTGAACCTGTGACTATGGTGAATGCTTTCTCAAGAGGGCGCTGGCGTTTATTGTTTGATAATCCACATTATGACAAATGGACTGATTCCGATTATAAAAATATTTGTTTTTTCCTAAGCATGGGGACGACACTATGGAAAGGCGGAGAAGAGATTCACATTACTAATCAGCAGAGCCGAGAATTAAAACAATCTGGTGTGTCCGAAATGATCGTATATGGCAGTGTCGATTTAGAAGTAGAGATTCGTTCCCTGCTTGCCCGGCAAGGATTGGAATTGAACTATGAACAGACTGTGGAGGCGCGCAGAAATGAGTTTCCCCAGCCACGCGATATGGACAAAAAATTAAAAGAAACGATTTCCCCATTTCGGTGGCTGTCGGAACGGGGTAAGTATTCCTTATATCTGGATGCTGGTCAGTTAAATGACGATAGCTTTGCGAAAAATAATATGCTGGGGAATGGGTATGACTGGGAAAAGATCGCGTCTGCCTTTGTCGAAACGCATATGCCAGCATGCAAAGACAAATTTACGTTTGCCTGTGAAGCGGACACTTTATCCATGCAGTCCATCACTAAAAAACTGCTGAAAGAGTTTGCTCTTGCATTTCATACATTTATTTTGGATACAAGCGCTTTTGAGGAATTGTTAAACCATCTATGAAATTTCCTGCACCAGTCGCTCCGCGTTGGCAGTTTTCCCTTTGATGTGAAGCTGGAACAGCCTAACAAAGAAACCATTGCCGCTATGCTGGAAGCAGAACGCATTGTGCATGATCCCAACGTGAAGCGTTACACCAATGTAGAGGAAGCCCTACAGGAGCTAAAAAGCTGAGACATTTTGTCTATATACTCGATATATCCTTTCCGCCTCACCTCGTCCTTATGATCACTATACCAGAGATAGGACTCTTTCAATCCTTCTTCGAATGGAATCGTAGTTTCGATCAGTTCCCTTTGTCTGGATACGTCAAGCTGGTATTCGTAGTCCGAAAAGCTGAAGTATTCTCTCTGGTTTATGTCCTGATACACTTCTACATACTCAGCTGTACGTCCTGCTGCGCGATAGCACTGTTCCACCCAATCACGAACGGAGATACTTTGCTCATTTCCTACGTTAAAAATATGGTTCGCCGGATGCTTGTCCAATATGGCTTCCATGCATCTGCACAAATCCCTGACATGGAAAAACTGCAGTTTCATATCTCCCTTTCTCGGCAAATAGAATTTGCGTTTCTGGTCTGCACACTCAAACACAAACGCCTCTCTGTAGACATTGTTCATCGGTCCATACAGATATGGCGGACGAAGCATATATGCATCGGGAACTCTTTTCTGCAGCTCCCTTTCCGCATCGATTTTGTTACTGCCATAAGCGCCCCAGTACTTATTGCTGCCAGTCTGCTGACCTTCTGTAAATGGCTGCGGCAATGTCTCTGGATAGACTGCACTGGAACTGATCAGCACATAATCCTCAAAATATCCTAACGCATCCAACAAATAGGAAATGTCGTCCCCTGTGTATGCAGTAACATCCAACACTGTGTCAAATGCATATTGTTGCAGCACATCACCCAGATTATGCCTGTCTGCTTCTATCAATATTGTTCCATCTGGCTGAGCATAATGATTCCTGTTCAATACATAAACCTCATCTCCCTTACCTACAAAATATTCTGCAACATATCTGCTCACAAATACTGTTCCGCCCGTAACTAATATTTTTCTCATATCAAATGTGCTCCTTCAACCATTTTGCGACTCCATCGTTTTCGTTGCTGTCAATGATTCCGGTCGCGACTGCCTTCAATTCCTCCACCGCATTTTCTACCGCGTAACTTTCGTCAGATATCTCAAACATGGGAATATCGTTGACCGCATCCCCGAAAGAGATTACCTTATCGCAGTTCCAAAGCGGCTGGGGTTTCTGAGGTGCATGTGCCTGTGTCGCTCCGGCGGGCATAGTCTCGCGACAGTATG
>JAIEEY010000353.1 GCA_029067205.1 Lachnospiraceae bacterium | reverse complement strand
AGTCATCTATTCCCGTCCGTACTATAATTATGAAATATTAAGTTTCTGCTTTTTTCCAATAGTTTCCGAGACTACTCATTCCTTCTCCCAAGCTTTCAAAGCTAACCGGCACTCCTTTATTGCCTCCTGCTCTGTTGCTGCTTTTCTTTTAATCCGTTTCGGCCGTCCATTCTCGTTCACATATTTACTCTGCATAAGACATTCCCAAGATCCATCCTGTAACTGTCTGACACTGCCATCCCCATCTTTTCGTTTCGCCATATATTGATACTCCTTTTTTGATAATATTTTCCGTCTCAAAGTGATATCTGGGTGATATCTGCAAGTGATATCACTCACATTATAAAACATTACCAAACACAAGTATATTGTCAGAAAGCAACAAAAAAGCGCCGGATATAAGGGTTTTATTCCCCATATCCGGTGCTTTTTATTATGCACATTGTTACTTACTTATAATTGACGATCTTTCCGAAATCAGCTTTCAGACTTGCCCCGCCCACGAGACCTCCATCAATATCTGGCTGTGCAAAGAGCTCTGCTGCGTTTCCAGCATTTACGGAACCGCCGTACTGAATACGAACTTCCTCTGCAGTTGCAGCATCATACATCTCAGCAATGCAGTCGCGGATACCCTTGCAAACCTCCTGCGCCTGCTCTGTAGTAGCGGTCTTGCCTGTTCCGATTGCCCAGATCGGCTCGTAAGCGATAACCAGCTTCTTCACCTGATCTGCGGTGATGCCCACTAAATCTGACTTGATCTGAAGCCGTATCCAGTCCATCGTAACACCTGTTTCTCTCTGCTCCAGAGACTCCCCGCAGCAAAGAATCGGTGTAAGACCATGCTCAAATGCCTTGGCAACCTTCTTGTTGAGGAAAGCATCGTCCTCCTTGAAGTAGTCGCGGCGCTCGGAATGACCGATAATAACATACTTAACGCCTGCATCTACCAGCATCGCAGGTGCGATCTCACCTGTAAAAGCACCCTTTTCCTCTATATACATATTCTCAGCACCAACTTCAACGTTTGTGCCCTTAACCGCCTCTATGACTGGAACAATGTCAATTGCTGGTACACAATATACCACATCGACCTCATCTGACTTTACCAAGTCCTTTAACTCATCCACTAACTTAACAGCCTCACTGGGAGTCATATTCATCTTCCAGTTGCCGGCTACAATCTTTCTTCTTGCCATTTTATCTGCTCTCCTTATCAACCTGTTTTATTAAATCCTGGGGAGCGCATTTTGCTCCCCTTAGATTTGGTTAATTACTTGTCATCTGCCGCAACAACACCCGGAAGCTCCTTGCCCTCCAAGAACTCAAGGGAAGCACCGCCGCCTGTAGAAATGTGGCTCATCTTATCCGCAAAACCTAACTGATTAACTGCAGCAGCAGAATCGCCGCCGCCGATGATTGTGGTGGCCTCTGTCTCAGCCAATGCCTTTGCTACAGCAATTGTTCCTTTTGCAAGTGTGGGATTCTCAAATACACCCATAGGTCCATTCCATACAACTGTCTTAGCAGACTTCACTGCATCTGAGAAGAGCTCTGCTGTCTTATCGCCGATATCAAGACCTTCCTTGCCTGCTGGAATCTTGTCCGCATCTACTACTTCTACAGCGATCTCTGCATCGATCGGATTAGGGAAAGCATCTGCAATCGTTGTATCGATCGGAAGAAGAAGCTTCTTGCCCTTCTCCTCAGCCTTTGCCATCATTTCTTTGCAATAATCAAGTTTCTCATCATCTACTAAAGAATTTCCAATCTCATAGCCTTTTGCCTTCAAAAATGTGAAAGCCATACCTCCGCCAATGATCAATGTATCGCACTTCTCTAACAGATTGTTGATAACGTTTAATTTATCCGCAACCTTAGCGCCGCCAAGGATTGCCACGAAGGGTCTTACTGGATTCTCCACAGCATTGCCAAGGAAATCAATCTCCTTCTGCATCAGATAACCAACTGCGTTCTCTCCGCCCTTTTCTGTGATATACTTTGTGACACCTTCAACAGATGCATGTGCTCTGTGTGAAGAACCAAATGCATCACATACATATAAATCAGCAAGGTCCGCGAGCTCTTTACTGAATTCCTCACCGTTCTTTGTCTCCTCTTTGCCACGGAAACGGGTATTCTGTAATAAGATTACATCTCCCTCATTCATAGCCTCAACTGCTGCTGTAGCAGCCTCGCCTGTTACATTATAATCAGAAACAAATTTTACTTCCTTGCCAAGCTTCTCAGAAAGTCTCTTTGCAACCGGAGCTAATGACTCACCTTCGTTTGGTCCATTCTTAACCTTTCCTAAATGAGAGCAGAGAATCACTTTTCCGCCGTCCTCGATCAGCTTATTAATCGTAGGAAGTGCGGCAACAATACGTGTCTCGTCTGTAATCTCGCCGTTTTTGAGAGGTACGTTGAAGTCACATCTCACAAGTACTCTTTTGCCTTTTGCGTTGATATCATCAACTGATTTCTTGTTTAATCCCATTCTTACATTCTCCTTTTAAATTTATTTAATTGAAAAAAGGTCCGGTCCATAAGACCGGACCTTGATAGGTCTTTTTTGACTGAATTATGCTAACTCTGAGAAGTACTTAATTGTCCAAGGACAATTTCGCTTCACTATGCCAACTCTGAGAAGTACTTAATTGTTCTTACCATCTGAGATGTATAGCTATTCTCGTTGTCATACCAAGATACAACCTGCACCAGATTGTCAGCGCCAACCATCGTCTGTGTAGCATCGAAGATAGAACCATATGTGCTTCCTACGATATCAGAAGATACGATCTCATCCTCATTATAGCCAAATGACTCTGTAGCTGCTGCCTTCATAGCTGCATTGATCTCTTCCTTTGTCACAGACTTCTCAACAGTTGCTACCAAGATTGTTGTAGAACCTGTTGGTGTCGGAACACGCTGTGCAGAACCGATTAACTTACCATTCAACTCAGGAATAACTAAGCCGATTGCCTTTGCTGCACCTGTTGAGTTCGGAACAATATTAACTGCACCTGCGCGGCTTCTTCTCAAATCGCCCTTTCTCTGAGGTCCGTCAAGAATCATCTGATCACCTGTGTAAGCATGAATTGTGCTCATAATACCAGACTTGATACCTGCCAGATCGTTAAGTGCCTTAGCCATTGGAGCTAAGCAGTTTGTTGTACAAGAAGCAGCAGAGATGATTGTGTCTGTTGCCTTTAATGTCTCATGGTTTACATTGTAAACGATTGTAGGAAGATCATTTCCAGCCGGAGCAGAAATAACAACTTTACGAGCACCAGCATTGATATGTGCCTGAGCTTTTTCCTTGCTTGTATAGAATCCTGAACACTCCAATACAACGTCAACCTTTAACTCTCCCCAAGGGCAGTTGTTTGCATCGGGCTCTTTGTAGATCTTCAGTGTCTTGCCGTCAACAGTGATTGTATCCTCGCCTGCTGAAACTGTATCAGCCAAAGCATATTTTCCCTGTGAAGAATCATACTTCAACAGGTGTGCCAGCATCTTAGGGCTTGTCAGATCATTGATTGCTACTACTTCATATCCCTCTGCATTGAACATCTGTCTGAATGCAAGACGGCCGATACGGCCAAAACCATTAATTGCTACTCTTACTGCCATGTCATTTTCCTCCTAAAATAGATAATATTTATT
>JAIEEY010000352.1 GCA_029067205.1 Lachnospiraceae bacterium | reverse complement strand
GCATTACATATGGCATATGGAAAAATAACAGCAAAACAAAAAGAAATCTTAGAGTTTATTAAAGCGGAGATTCTCCGAAAAGGATATCCGCCATCAGTCCGGGAGATTTGCGAGGCAGTAAACCTGAAGTCCACTTCTTCTGTTCATTCACATCTCGAGACACTTGAGAAGAACGGATATATAAGAAGGGATCCGACAAAACCCCGCGCTATTGAAATCATGGATGACAGTTTCCAGATGGTCAGACATGAAATGACAAGTGTTCCTATTGTTGGAACTGTAGCTGCCGGTTTACCGATTCTTGCCGAGCAGAATATTGAGGGATACTTCCCTATCCCTGCCGAGATGGTACCAGCAGGGGAATCATTTGTATTAAAGGTAAAAGGTGACAGCATGATCAATGCAGGTATCTTTAATGGGGACCAGATCTTTATCCATGCGTGCAATACTGCCGAAAATGGGGATACGGTTGTCGCTTTAGTTGATGATTCTGCTACAGTCAAGACCTACTACAAAGAAAACGGACATTACAGACTCCAGCCAGAGAATGACACTATGGAACCCATTATTTTAGACGATGTTGAGATTTTGGGAAAAGTTTATGGTGTATTTCGTCTATACCACTAAATTACACTTGGTTTGAATATCATTTTTAGAAAAATACAGCTATTCCGCACAGGTCTGCGCATTTGCTGCACAGATCATTGAAAATGCAGCTTGTAACAGAAGGTACGGAATAGTTACATATTGAGCTGAAATCGAGTGGGGAAGATTTTCCCTACGCGCCGCCGATGCGCCACTTTAGTGGTATATTTCCTCGGCAGATGCGTATGCATAAATTAAAAAAGCGGTCAAAATTTTACATCTGACCGCTTTTTAGGAACTGTACAGAAATAACATGTGCAACTTGCGCAGGATATTTCTTCGAGGCTTTTTGACCTGTGCAATCGGAGAAATAGACAAGTCAAGGTGTACATGTTATTTTTGAGCAGTTCCTTATTTGTTAATGTAAGTTTTTATAGCGCTATTGACTTTATATCAATGACCTTTCCGTCCCGCCACATACGCTCTAAATCATAGAAACCGCGACTCTCTTTGTCAAATATGTGTACAAGAATGTCATTATAATCCATCAGGACCCAGTTTGCAGTGTTATAACCTTCAACACTCCTTGGATGGATTCCGTTCGTGTTAAGTTTCTCTTCCACGTTATCTGCCAATGCCTGTATCTGGCTTACGTTTATACCGTTAGTGATCACAAAGTAATCTGCGATCGTCGATACCCCGCTGATATCAATCAGCTGTATCTCCTCTGCTTTCTTATCTTCAAGGGCAGTGACAATTGTTTTTAATGTAGTATTTATTGTGTTCAAGCGAAATTTCCTCCTTTATATGTAGGCCGCACATAACTGTCATAGGTGGTTTGTGTCATTTTGTCCATAGGATTTCCTTTTTCCTCAAGAAATTTAAGGGTATTACACAAAATTTTTTCCATGGCCCTGTCGATATCAATAAATGCAAGCTGTCGGATTTCATCAAGTTCCGGTATCGGATTGCGGGAAGGTTCTATATAATCTGCAATAAAAATTATTTTTTCAAGCAGTGACATATTAGGACGTCCTGTAGTATGCCATGTAATTGCCTGAAGGATCTCCTCATCATGAATGTCAAATTTTTTCTTTGCAATATATGCGCCTACTTTTCCGTGCAAAAGATAAGGATGACTGGCTTCAAAACTGCTGTGTGCAATATTATTTTTTTCACAAATGTGAAGTTTTTTGTCATTATCCATGCATTTTGCACAGTCATGAAGAAGTCCTGCAATTTCAGCCCTCTTTATAAAATCAGAATTACTGGGATCAGGATTGTATCGCATAGCCATTGCAATAGCCGTATATGCTACACCAAGAGTATGATGATAACGGTCTTTTGTCAAATGTTTCTTTAAGTATTTCTTAATCTTCTTCATTATATAAATGCTCCTGTTCTATATAGTGTGCAACCTCCGGTGGAACCAGATCGGAAATGGATTGGCCGCTTTTCACTTTTGCTCTTATATCTGTAGATGATATATCTAATTGGGGCATGTTGAGATATATAATATCTGCGCCAGATGCCTCTAAAACATTTCCCTTTTCTTGAATCGCATCAAAATTATAGTCATCCCTTACTGCACACACCAATGCTGCCATCTGAAAGATTTGATCTGGATTTCGCCACTGCTCTATCTGGAACAGGATATCTGCTCCAACAATAAAATAATATTGTGTATCTGGACTTACTGATTTTAAGAATTGTAACGTTTCAAAGGTGTATGTGTTTCCAGATTTCTGAGTTTCTATTAGAGATAACTCAAAATAAGGATAACGCTCTATTGCCAATGCAACCATATCAACCCGCTTTTGTGTTTCCAGAACGTTTCTTTTCATATAGGAATTTCCGCTTGGCATAAATAGAACTTTATCCAGCAAAACCTGTTCCTGCGCTTTCGCTGCCAACAGCAAGTGACCGTTGTGAATGGGATTAAAAGTACCTCCCATAATGCCAATTCTTTTTCCACTTTCCATGGAATACCTCCATTGTTTACTTTGGCAAAACGATTTTAGGGTTTTCTTTAAACGGTTTATATAATACGATCTTCTTTCCAATTACCTGCACTACCTGTGCGTGTGTGCGTTCAGCGACAATATTTGCTATTTCCTTTGGATCGTCAATGCAATTCTTTAGAACTGCTATTTTAATCAGTTCATGTGTATTAAAAACCTCTGAAATGGCCTCGACATTCTCTGGTGTCACTGACAATTTTCCGATTTGAAATATCGGTTCTATATTCATCGCCAATCCTTTTAGGTAAGATCTCTGTTTGCTAGTCATAGTATATATTTTCCCTTTCTTTTACTCTTTATAATAACTAAATGCCAGTCCGTACATTCGCACGGTGTCGCCTTCCTGAATGCCAAGTGCCTCCAGTTTGTCCAGTATTTCATTGTTTTTGAGAAACTCCTGGAAAAACTTAAAGCCGCGCTCTGACTCGAGGTTCGTATATCCGAGCATTTTTTCAATGCGGGGACCTTCAACGACATATTCGTTCTTCTTTTCGTCATATTCAACTGTATAGGGCTCATTTCCCACAACAATATCTGTATCTGGATTAAATTCGGGCTCAAAAATCGTTGGCGGTTCATTGATCTGGGAAAGCATATCTTTCACATAATACAGAAGTTCGTTCAACCCCTGTCCTGAAACAGCCGATATGGGAAATACCTTGATTCCTTTTGGCTCAAATTCTTCTTTGATTTTAATGACAGGATCTTCATCATTCTCGGCATAGATGACATCAATTTTATTTGCAGCGATCACTTGAGGTCTATGGGCAATATCTGCATTGTATGCTTCCAGTTCTTTATTGATCGCATAGATATCTGCAATAGGATCACGCCCTTCTGTTGAGGCCGCATCAACCAAATGAATCAGAACTTTTGTGCGTTCAATATGGCGAAGAAACTCATGTCCAAGTCCAATGCCTTCAGAAGCACCCTCTATGAGTCCCGGAATATCAGCAATTACAAAGCCCCCGCCATCAAGGTCTACAACTCCAAGATTAGGATTCAAAGTTGTAAAATGATAATTGGCAATCTTTGGTCTGGCGTTTGTAACACGTGACA
>JAIEEY010000351.1 GCA_029067205.1 Lachnospiraceae bacterium | reverse complement strand
ACATTATATCCATACTTGTAATATTTTATGGAACTTTCCATTTCATCTTTACTTAATTCTTTCACAAAAATATCTGCTATAAAATAAGCAAATTCTTCGTCTTCATGCGCTTGATTCTCAATACAGCATTTGAGAATGTGACTACATTCCAAATTTGCACAAAACTTTCCATTATAAGAACTTAAAAAATCAAATATCATATGTTCATTTCGTATAATAGAAATATTGTTCAAATTTACATTTTCCATAATTCGTTCCATATAATCCCACCATTGATATTTTGGCTGTTCAAAAATATTCATTTAGAATTCTCCTTCATCCATGTAGCAATACCTTCCCATTTATATGGTTCAGGATAAAAATCGTCTACACTAATTCTGCCAACGTTATGTCCTGTAGTATGGTCATTTAACTCATCTGGTATTATTGTTCCATCATAATATGTCCTTTGAGAATACTTTGGTGCTTTAGGTGATGTATTATTAGGGTCTTTAGGTAGCTTTGTAACCGGAATAACTTCTCCTTCTGGCTTTATTGTTACTTCATGTCCTTTACCGTCCCTATATACAACATATCCTCTATCAATTGTTCCTGTTGAATAATAACCTCTACTTATTAAATCGTTATGTATATCTAAACGTGTTTGTGGAAATTGAGTGCTATCTGGTACAATAGTATTACTGCTACTCTTATTGCTATTTTCTTCTGTTGCATTTTGTCTATTCTGATGCTGATTCTCGTACCTGTTCAGATAAGTATATCCATCTATCTTATTTAAGATACTTCTTTCGTCATCCGTCAATCCCTTTTTTCGTTCCTTATTTCTGAGGTATGCTGCCAACTTTTTCTGTTCATTTCTTGTTGCTTGATTATTTTTTAGTTTTTCAATAATTGCATCTTTAGCTTTGTCGCAGATATTCCCACTCGGATCAATATAGGATAATGGATTATTCATGCAGTAAGCATACAGATTCAATCCGTCCACATTGTAGGAATCTTCCTGCGTGAACCGACCAATGACTGGATTGTAGTATCGTGCACGCAGGTAGTACTGCTGGCTTATCGGGTCGTACTGCTGTCCGTTGAACTTAAAACGGTTTGGTACTTTTTCTTCACATGTGGTCAGGTTGCCCCATGCGTCATATTCATATCGGTTGAGAATTTCCGCATTTTCGCCGTCCACCACATGGGTGATGCTGCTCATCTCATCAGATGCATAATGGTAGTATGTTCTTGCACTCTCTGCGTCGGAAGCTAATAATACGCTGGTGCGGATATATCGGATTTTATCTTCCTGGCTCTCCTCTGTTACAACCTCATCACCGCGAAAGATGAAGGACACAAGCTTCCCGTTCTCCTCCATCTCATGACGCAGTCCTTCCGCATCGTAGCGGTTGATCTGGATATTGCCGTTGAAGGTCTCCACCCTGGTGCTGCGGTTGAAGGCATCATACTCATACCGTGCCTTGTCATCTTTTAGCAGGTTGCCCGCATTGTCATACTCGTATTGTGTTGATGCACCTCCCCTGGTATATGTGGTAAGCCTGTTTCGCCTGTCATACTGGTACAGCTCCTCCGCACCGTTGTACAGCCGCTTTGTGCGGTTTCCTGCCTTGTCATAGAAGAGCTCCTCTGCCGCGTTTGGATACTCCACCTTTGCGAGACGCCGCATGTTGTCATAGCCGTACCTTGTCGTGCCGTGCTTCTGGAGCTTCTCCAGCCTGTCGCCGTTCCCGTCATAGGTGTAGCGGTTGTCCACGATGGTGTCTGTCCCCAACATGGTCTTTAGCCCTGTCAGGTTCCTGTCCGCATCATAGGCATACTCCGTGTACAGGCTGCCGTTTTTGAGGCGCTTTATGGTGTCGTCGGCGTTGTACTCGTACTCCGCTATCCTTTTGCCGTTGTCCCACAATTCACGGATATTGTCTGCTAAGTCATAGTGATACTCTGTCTGATGCGAAAAATTGCCATTCAGGTTGTACTGGAAAGATAACAGTGTCCTGTCAATTACCTTCTTCTCTGCAAACCTGTCCTGCGCGTCATAGTTGTAAAACAGATTATTATCTTATCATTTGAACGCTATTTTTTCATAATCATAATAGATTATCGTACACCCATACAATTGTTGTTATGCAAACGACTGAACTACTACGCCACCCATAGGACAACAATCAGAATCCCACTTATTAGAAATTTTTTCAAATAGACATAAATCCTACAAAATTCCTAATAATTTACAAATCTTTTTTTCATTTCCATGCGTACTTCTAATGTTTTTATAATTTTCTTTTCTTGTTTTATCATCTATCTTTTGCTCTGAAAAAAATGCTTCTTTTATGCACTTTGGATTATCACAGAAATACTCATTTTTTTTAATATGAAATATCGGTTTCCATCCTTTTATCTTGGCAAGTACCAATATATGAGAAAGCTCAATACACACACGATCAGAAAAATGTCCACAAATTGGACAATGCCCTCCACCCTTCTGTTCATAAACATAAACATTTACTTCTTTTTTTCCCTCATCTTTTTCACACTTTTGATATGCAAACTCATAACTGATGCATTGAACGAAGTCTTCTATAGTTTCCAATCTGCTATAATTTAGATGTTCTTCCCCCTTTATATCATCCCGGGTCACTCCTTGTATAGATGCCGCTTCCCATACATACCACTCCCAAAAACTGCGTTCTGTTCTTTGCTCTTTTTCATCTGGAACATTCAAATTCTGATACGTCCATATTAAACAGGCATAATAAGCCGTATCTTCATCTGAAAAATATTCCCCACATTCTATCAGTTGCTCTAATGTATCCAAAGCTTTCTGTACCTGAGTAATATAAAAATTCACTTCCCTTTTGAGCGCATTATCACATAAATCACGCATTTCTGTAACATTTTTCCTTACCTCATCAATATTGTCAAAATGAGCAGCACTGCTGTCAATGACTGACTTTATCTTTGACAGATAAACATTTCTATCATCCCAGACACTTGCGGCTTTTGCCAGAGTCCTTAATGCAAGTCTAATCTCCTTTTCCCTTACTTGTATATCATCTGGAAAACATGTTTCTTCAAACGAAGCCCAAAGCTGTTTTCTCTGTGTTAAACTCAACGTTCCTGTGTTCCTGACATCTAACAACAGTATATCGTATGATCTGAAAATATTTCTTTTCCCATGCACATATCCAATCAATTGCACTCGCTTTTTATATACATCATATAACCTTGTCTTTTTTGATTCTTCACTCGACTTCAATGTACACACCTTTATAACCTGCGATGGACATAATGGAATATCTGCGCGAAATCCAAGAAGTACAGGCTGGTTTACATACATTTGATTCTTAGGTCTTGTGAAATATCCCCAATATATTTTTTCAGGATATTGTTTCCTAATCACTTCCGCAAAATAAATTGCTATATCCATTCCTATATCTAATGTTTCCATTGAGACCTTCGTTTTTGATATTTCATCATACATCCAATCTGGATATCTTTTATACTCATTTTTTAATTCCTCTTCTGTTTTCTTTTTAACGACAATCTTCTGTTCGAACCATTCCCATAATGGAATCAGGGATTCTGGTGAAAAATCAAATGTGATTTCCTTTCCTTCTTTATCTATATATTTTTTAAGGACATCTATAC
>JAIEEY010000350.1 GCA_029067205.1 Lachnospiraceae bacterium | reverse complement strand
ATTATTTAAAATACAGTAGATGGTACAAAGGGCATTATAAGCTGGTATACAAATAATAATGGACTTTCATTAGGAATATTATAATGCAGATAATATTACAAATTGAATGATAAGGCAAGGAGGCAGTAGCCTATTTGAATCGCAGGAGGAAGGTATATGAGCTACGATTACTCAGAAAATATTTTAGTTCAAGAGAGTGCAGGTCATCTTCTGGAAGAGGAGCTTGGCTGGAGGGTCGAATTTGCACACAATACAGAAGTTCTTGGGGAGAGTGGTTCTTTTGGCAGAAAATCCCACAAAGACATTCTTTTGGTGCGTTATTTTAAGGAGGCTCTGAAAAGACTTAATCCTTGGATGACACCAGTACTTGCAGAGGAAGCGCTAAAAACTTTTGAACAGCATCTCTCTACTTCATCTCTGATGCAGATCAACGAGGAAAAGTATGGCTATATTCGTGATGGTATTCCTGTAAAGGTGAAAAAGCCAAACGGACAGACAGAGGACAAGAAAGCGGCTGTCATTGATTTTTCAAATCCTGATAATAATGATTTTCTCGCTGTCAAAGAGCTGAAAATACATGGTGACCTGTATCGCAGGCGCACGGATCTCGTAGGATTTGTAAATGGAATTCCTCTGTTATTTGTAGAATTGAAAAAGAATACAGTAGATGTGCAGAATGCATATACCAATAACTATACAGATTACTTGGATACAATTCCCCATCTGTTTTATTATAATGCTTTTTTGATTCTATCCAACGGTATCGAATCAAAAGTAGGTACACTCGGAAGCAAGTATGAATTTTTCCATGAGTGGAAGAGACTGAATGAGCAGGAATCAGGCAGTGTTGCATTAGAAACGATGCTTCGCGGTATTTGTAAGAAAACCAATTTTCTTGACTTGTTAGAGAATTTTATTCTGTATGACCACTCTGGCGGGACTACAGTCAAGATACTTGCAAGAAATCATCAGTATCTCGGAGTAAATGAGGCAGTAAAAGCTTATGAGGCTCGTAAACTCAATAATGGTAAACTTGGCGTATTCTGGCACACACAGGGTTCTGGAAAAAGCTATTCTATGGTATTTCTATCACAAAAAATTCGTAGAAAATTTGCAGGCTCGCCCACGATCGTTGTACTCACCGACCGAGACGAACTGAATACGCAGATTAGTGACACTTTTGAAAATTGTGGTCTTTTAGGAAAAGCAAAGGCTTCCAAGTTCATGGCTGCAAGTGGTATTGACCTGATCAATAAATTAAAAGGCAATCCAAGTTTTATATTTACGTTAATCCAGAAATTCAATAAGAAAGTGGGGCGTGTTTCAAAATCCACAATGATTAGTTGGCAAATTACAGAAACAGATGTGTCCTATTTTGTCGTATTTAAAAGCTTTCCATGGCAATTTGTAAACATGCATTTGTCAACTAGAATTGAAACACGCCGAAAGTGGAAAAGCCGATTTTTCCTGACCACGACATTATTATTATATCGGACGAGGCGCATAGAAGCCAGTATGGTGTATTTGCAGATAATATGGTGGAATTACTTCCAACAGCTTCCAGGATTGGTTTTACCGGAACGCCGCTTTTATCCAATGATAATATTACCGAGCGTACTTTTGGCGGTTATATTTCTATTTATGATTTCAAGCGTGCGGTGGAAGATAAGGCTACGGTTCCGCTTTACTATGAGAATAGAGGCGAGAAGATACTTGATATTCACAACCCTGATATTACAGACAAAATTCTTGATGCGATCGAAGCCGCAGATTTTGATGCGGAGCAGGCGGAAAAGCTGGAGCATGAATTTGAAAAGGAAATCCATCTGCTGACAGCAGAACCAAGGCTTCGTTCTGTTGCCAGAGATTTTGTAGCTCACTATTCTGACCTTTGGACAAGTGGCAAGGCAATGTTTGTCTGTCTGAATAAGGTTACATGTGTCCGTATGTACAATATGGTTCAGGAGTATTGGAAGGAAGAAATCGAATCATTAAATGCTAAGCGAAAGACTGCTACACAGCAGGAAGTACAGGAGCTTGACCGCAAGATCAAGTGGATGATGGATACGGAGATGGCCGTGGTCATCTCACAGGAACAGAACGAAATCCAGACATTTAGGAAATGGAATTTGGATATTAAGTCACATCGTGAGAAGATGGAGAAACGTGAGCTTGACAAAGAATTCAAGGATAAAGATAATCCTTTAAGAGTGGTTTTTGTCTGTGCTATGTGGCTTACAGGATTTGATGTAAAGTGTTTGTCATGTCTGTATTTGGATAAGCCTTTAAAGGCGCATACTCTGATGCAGACCATTGCAAGGGCAAATCGCGTGGCAGAGGGCAAGAGTAACGGACTGATTATTGATTATATTGGTATTGTAAAGGCGCTTCGTAAGGCGTTGGCTGATTATACAGCAAATGTAGGCGGAATAAGTACAGATCCAACAATTGATAAGGCCGAATTAATCGAGAAAGTTTTAGAAGTAACGACTGCTGCAGATACATTTTTATGCTCTAAGGGATTTATATTGAACGATCTTGTAGTGGCAAGGGATTTTGACAGGCTTGCATTGTTACAGGAGGCGGCAAATGTTGTTTCTGACAGTCGAGAGAGCAAAAAACAATTTATGACTTATGGCAGCGAGCTCAATCGTATTGCAAAGTATCTCGACAGAAATGATATTTCAGATTGCGATAGGCAAAAGAAAGATGCCATTATTGCAATATGTGATGATTTGAAGAAAAAGAAGAAGCATGTGGATACTGTTGATTTAATGGTGCAGATTAATGGAATTTTAGGTGAGTATATTTTGATAGAACGGACATCTGAAAATCGGAGTATGGAAAAGCGTTTTGATATCAGCAAGATTGATTTTGATTTGCTTCGCAGGGAGTTTGCCAAGATTAAAAAGAAAAATCTTATGTTTATGGAGCTTGATGAGCTTATTCAGGTACGTCTGGATCAAATGATCAGGGATAATCCGAAACGCGTAGATTATTATGAGCGTTATCAGAAGATTATTGAAGAATATAATCAGGAGCAGGATAGAGCCAATATAGAAAAGATGTTTATGGAACTTATGGATTTGGCAAATTCTATGAATCAGGAAGAACAGAGATATGTGCGTGAAGGTTTCACGAGTGATGAAGAATTATCATTATATGATATGCTCTTTGACGAAAACCTTTCCAAGGAAGATATCAAGAAGATTAAAAAGGTTGCAGTAGATTTACTTGATAAGATTAAGGGTAAGATTTCAGAACTTGACCACTGGACAGATAAACAGGAAACGAAGGCAGAAATAGATACACTTATTGGAAAGATTTTGTGGGAAGGGCTTCCAGATTGTTATTCGGATAATGCGATATTTACATATCGACAGAAGATTTATGAGTATGTCTATATGCGGTATAAAGAAGTGGCGTGAGAATAGTATTCTTTCGGTAAATAAATGATGAAAAAATAAGGTAGGAGTACTAACATATGCAAGATCTATTTGATTTAATAACTATAAATGAGCAAATTTTAAATATTTACCAAATTTTATTTATACATGTTGAAAAAGCACGAATTATGCACATAGAATGCACTGAAAATTTGCATGAAATCACAGCATTCCATATGTTTGTTGGTTT
>JAIEEY010000035.1 GCA_029067205.1 Lachnospiraceae bacterium | reverse complement strand
TGAAAACTTACAACTATTTTCGTCAAGCTTATCTTAGTTGGCGCAGCAGTAACCAAACGGCGTCTGTACGATATCCCCTCCACACAGCGGACAGACAACGCCCTCCAGCACCCGCGGCTGAATCTGTGAAAAGTCAAATTGAATCTCCACTTTTCCATCTTCATTTTTATGTAGTACCAGACCAGCATCAAACTTTTTCTTTTTCCTGGACTCAAACCCGCTCAAAACTTGTGTTCTTCCATCTTTAATGAGTGCAATACATTCTTCATCTGTCAGACTTCTCCCTGCAATCGTACCAATCACGAAATTACACCCACTGCCGTCTTTCTGATAATTGGCACAGCCATAACCAAACGGCGTAGTAATAATATCTCCACCGCATGCAGGACACTGGACGCCAATTTTCCTGCGCGCCCCCAATCCCTTCGCGCCTTTACCTGTAAACTGGCTGATCTGCGCCGCAAGCTGATTGGTCAGATCTTTGTCGCGAATCTGTATCGTTTCCCTGCGGATAAAATCTTCGAGCTTTGCTCGGTAGTCATTGACATCGACTGTTCCGTTTGTGATGCCGTCCAGCCCTTTTTCCCACGAGGCAGTCATTTTGGGATTTAACAGCGCCGGAACGGTCATCGCAACGACCTCATACACCATCTCCCCAAAATTCTGTGGTGTGATGACCTGCGTCTTCTGGTTGAGATTCAGATAGCCGATGCGAATCAGTTTTTTGATGATTTCCGCGCGCGTTGCACTTGTCCCGATGCCAGAGCCCTTGATCTGGGCGCGCAGTTCCTCGTCCTCAATTAATTGTCCTGCATTTTCCATGGCAAGGATCATGGAACCGGACGTGTATCGTTTGGGCGGTGAGGTCTTGCTGTCCCGCACCTCAAAACCATTGACTGCAATCGCATCGCCTTGTTTTAATGTATCTGCCAGTGCGAGCAGTTTTTTTGGATTTCTTTTCTTTTCTTCCGCTGCGGATCCGCCAGTTCCATTTGGATTGTCTGCTCCACCCTCGTCCTCGTCGGCATCGTCGAGCGTCTTGCCCATCACCTCGAGGAATCCGAGCGTTTTCAGTACTTTTGCAGAGGCAAATAAGGACTCTTTTCCGATGCCGATTACCAACTTCAGAGTCCGGTATTCTGCCGGCGGATAGAAAATGCTTAAAAACCGCCGCACGATCAGGTCAAATACTTTACTCTGAAGCGGGGTTAACGTCCCAAGTTCCGTCAGCTGCCCGGTCGGTATGATGGCATAGTGGTCAGTGACCTTGCTGTCATCTGTATACTGAGTCTTTGCGATGTTTGCATAGAGCTTTTTCGTCAAAATATTGTCGGTAAAATGCTGTGTTGGCGTGTAGCCCTTTAATCCGTTCAGGTTTTTGTCGATCTCTTTTGCGACGGCTGTCGTCAGTACCCTTGCATCTGTTCGCGGATATGTTGTAAGTTTCTTCTCATACAGATCCTGCGCGACCTGCAGCGTCTGGTCAGGGCTGATCTTAAAGCGTTTGGAGCATTCCGCCTGCAATTCCGCCAGATTAAAAAGCAGCGGCGCTTTCTTCTTGGCGATACCCTTTTCCAGAGTCTTGACCAGCGCTTCTTTTCCCTCAAAGGAAGAAATCAGTGTCTCAGCATCTTCCTTTTCTTTGAAGCCGTTTTCTTTGTAGAGTTTGGGGGACTCAAAATAATCAGAGCCCTCCACTGCCTTCCACTCCGCCTCGATATTCGCATCGGTGAAATCCCCGACTACCCTGTAAAATGAGGTCTCTTTAAAATTCCGGATTTCGCGCTCCCTGTTGACAACCATGCCAAGCACACAGGTCATAACTCTGCCCACGGCGATCGCAGTGTAACCTTTTGTCGCCGCGGCATCATTGAGGAGTTTTCCATATTTTACAGACATGACGCGCGAGAAATTGATGCCCATTGCATAGTCTTCGATCGAGCGCATGATGCCGGATTTGCCAAGATTTTCGTATGCCGACATCGGCTTTGCCTGTGCCACGCCGCGCTTGATCTCCTCCTCGGTCTGGGAATCGATCCACACGCGAAGCTCCTGCATTCCCTTGCGGACACCGCCGTAATTGCGGATATTTTCCTCGATGGTCTGTCCTTCTTTTCCGGAGTCTCCTGCCCAATACACGGTGTCGATGTCCTCCCGCTGCAGCAGGGCATGTACGATATCGTACTGTTGTTTGACATTTTTGATGACGCCGTATTTGTATTTCTCCGGCAGAAATGGCAAATCCTGCAGTACCCACTTTTTGTAGCGGATATCATATTCCTCTGGATAGACCATCTCCACCAGATGCCCGACGCACCACGTTATGACGAACGTGTTATTTTCTATATATCCATTGTGTTTTCCTGATACCTGAAAAACCTTTGCATAATCCTGTGCCACCGACGGTTTCTCGGTTATGATCAGTTTCTTTCCCAAATTCTCTTCTCCCATCCTGTTCTGATTTGTGTTATGGCTTTAAAGCCGCAATACCTGTGAAACGGTCAATTGGATTCGACTTTGATCACCGTGTATAATCTGTCTTTTCCAGATGAATGGGTGTTGGATTTAACCTGACATACTCCACTGCAAACTCCATAATTCGCTCTGGTTCATTGTCGATCATTTCGGGATGTTTCATTGCCAGTATCTTTAATACAATAGACTCTGTCTCCTGCTGCATTGCTGGATTCAGGGGATTTCCCATCTTAAAGTACTCTGGCATCTTTTTTAACATAGTACGATATTCACTGTCCCAATTCATGGCGCCGTTATCCATCAGTTCGCGTGCCAGTTTGCCGGAACAGCGGATCACTTCGCCCTGTACGGTGCCTGCCTGTCCCCTTGGCGGTACCAGCTTCTTCCACAATTCTTCATGACATTTCCACCAATTCCCCTCGCTTACCGTGATTGGCGCATTTTCGTTATGCTTTTCAACTGCGGGAACAGGCGGCACATCAAACAATTCATACAGACGCATCATTCCCTGCTTTGCTGATTCTGCAAATTCGGGTGGTAACTCTGATTGATAAAATTCATAGTCACTTCCAATCCGTATAACACTCTTTTTCATGTCTTCGCTGATGGTCATTCCAGCATTCAAAAAGATTGCTGCTATCTCGGCCGTCTTTTCAATATATGCATTCATACAACTTGCGAGCATGGCTTCCAATGGATTTCTGTTATGTAAAGTCTCTCTCTTGTAGAGATCAGCGCCATGCTCCAATAGAATTTTGACATTTTCCGTTTGATAATGGGCTATAGCGCTAAATATCGGTGTCTCCCGATCAAAAAGTCTTTCTGCCTCTATGTCTGCACCAAGTTCCAGATATAGCGCTACTGCTCCATTTTCGCGTTCTGCCTGTGCATGCAGCGGCGTTTTTCCCTGACGATTTTTGTAGTTCATATCTTCGCCGCGCTCCAACAGCCACGCAATCACTTCCCTGGAAAGCCCTGTATAGAAAAGTGCAGTATTTTGTGAAGAACCATAATAGGCACCCACTTCACATTTTTGCAGCGCAGCTTTGATCGCTTCGTCATCTCCGGCGTTAATCAGATCCTGAAAATCTTTCGGTAAAGTCTTTCTCAATTTTGGCATAGCACTGTTTTCTCCTTCTTATGTTTACTTTATCTGCTTAGTTACTGCGCCCCTGTGCATAAAAGCAAAGCAGGAAATTCTCAAAATTTTCCCGCTTTACTCTCATATCAGACAATTTATATATTGATCTGTCTGGCAGTGTTTTATTTTTTCGTGATATATCCCTGTGCCTTGAGAAGCTCTGCGCAGAGCACTGCGCCGCCTGCGGCACCTCTTACAGTATTATGTGAAAGTCCCACAAACTTCCAGTCATATACACTATCTTCACGGATACGGCCTACGGAAATTCCCATGCCGTTCTCATAATCAACGTCAAGGCTTACCTGCGGTCTGTTATCCTCCTCAAGATACTGGATAAACTGCTTTGGTGCACTCGGAAGTCCTAACTCCTGCGGAATACCCTTGAAGTTTACTAATTTTTCTATTAATTGCTCCTTGGTAGGCTGTTTTCTGAACTTTACAAATACGGCAGCAGTATGACCATTTAGTACAGGCACACGGATACACTGACATGTGATCACAGGAGATGTTGCCGGCACAATGACACCGTCTTTAATCTCGCCCCAGATTCTAAGAGGCTCCTTCTCGCTCTTCTCCTCCTCGCCGCCAATGTAAGGAATGATATTGCCCTCCATTTCCGGCCAGTCCTTAAAGGTCTTGCCTGCGCCGGAAATTGCCTGATATGTTGTTGCTACGACCTCATATGGCTCAAATTCCTTCCATGCGGTCAGAACCGGTGCATAACTCTGAATGGAACAGTTTGGCTTTACTGCCACAAAACCTCTTGTCGTGCCGAGGCGCTTTTTCTGGAAATCAATGACCTTCATATGCTCAGGATTGATCTCAGGTACGACCATTGGTACATCTGGTGTCCATCTGTGGGCAGAATTGTTGCTGACTACAGGTGTCTCGGTCTTTGCGTAATCCTCCTCGATCTTTTTGATCTCATCTTTTGTCATATCTACAGCCGAGAAAACGAAGTCAACCTCCGCAGCCACCTTCTCAACCTCATTGACATTCATAACTACGATATTTTTCACGGCCTCCGGCATCGGTGTTGTCATTTTCCATCTGTCACCGACTGCATCCGCGTAAGTCTTTCCCGCAGAACGCGGGCTTGCGGCGATTGTTGTCACCTCAAACCACGGGTGATTCTCCAACAGGGAGATAAATCTCTGCCCTACCATACCAGTACCGCCAAGGATACCTACCTTTAATTTTTCACTCATATTTCTCCTCCATTCCGCTGATATTTATTTCCATATCAGCACATATCATTTTGTAATCAGACCATCTGGCCTGAATTTAGCCTCTCGATTATCTTTTCATATAAATCAGCCCATTCCGTCAGTCCATTGTTCCGAAACACTGAGATAACAGAATGAATCTGGTACAGCAATTTTTCTCTTTCTATGTTTTGGCAGTAACTCTCATCCTCATAAAAATCATTTTCAAGCCATTTGTAACGTTCATATGCATTTTTATTGGAATCGATTCCCCATTCATAAACCTCCAAGGGTCCGAAAGATTTTTTTGTGATCAAAACAACATTTCCATCTTTGTCTGGTACGAAATCGGGCTTTGTATAATACCATCGTTCAATAGAAACTTCTTCTGTCCTTCGGAAAGCTTTCACTTGCTCTTCCTCCCTGCGCTGATCCGCCAGAAATTGATATTTAATGAGTTATACTCACGGCAAATGAAATTTGTCGTGAGTATTGCGCCAGCCGCAGCCGCGAAGCGGCATAGTTCCTTATGCGGCTGTGCGCATGACTTTATACTGAGCGGTCAGCCCTTTTGACCGCCAGTATAAGCATCACAAACATTTAACCTCCAACAGTTTCTTTATATCCTCATAATGTTCCCGGCATATAACTCGATAATGAATCCAACCGCCATCGCTGCAAGGATATTTATGATCTATATATTCTTGTGTGTATTTTTTCATCTCTCCATAAATCGTATCATATTGCTCATTTGTTAATCTCATCATGACTGTAAATGCACCGGCTTCGGCAAAGATATTACATATAAGCTTTTTCTTTTTATAATGTCCTATTCCCCAACCATACTTGTTCCCATAGGGGAAAACTATTTTCTGTTCTGTATGAAAAGTAGTTGTCAACCAATCATTGATCATAGAAAAGCGTTCTGCATTTTCTGCACAGTACTCTGTCATTTCTTTTATTGTTGGCACAACTTGTTTATTTAGCATTCTTTCGTACATTACTACCCTCTAAATTCAAATTCATACAAATTTTTAACAATCACAAAAACTGGAATTTATAAAGGCTTCTGCACTAAATATAACGGTATCGTATCTGTAATAATAATCTCATTCCCTGCCTCCACGATTGCCTTTCTGATACCTGCGTAAAAATTCGATTTATACGGCTCCTCTAAAGTTATGTGCTCACAGTGAGTACTAATATAACAAATATATTCATCTGCATTTAGCTTCCGCACACTTTCCCATTCTTTGTATGTCAAATTCTCAAACCCATAATTGAGGACATTTTCATAGTTTAACCTACAATTATATTTTTGCTTTACACGAAAGTGTTTTTCATATACTCTGTCAATCTCGCTTTTTAAAGACGGGTTTGCACTTGTCTCATCAGAGCGTGTCATAAACATAGCAAGATGGCCTCCTGGCTTCAGCATCCTATATGTTTTCGTAAATGCTATTTCTTCAGGAATCCATTGTATTGTAGCTGCCGAAAATACTAAATCATATATATTTTCATCAAAACCATAATTCTCAAAATCTGCGTTTACAATATGAAAGTTCTGATAACAACTAAATTTATTTTGCATAAAAGAAGTAAAATTTTCTCCAAGCTCAATTGCAGTGTAGTCACACCCTGTTTTTAATATAGGCTCTGTTGCCTGTCCCGTTCCAGGCCCGATTTCAAGCACTTTCTTTTCCGAATTTAATCCGCATACTATTTCCAGTTCTTGAAATAGCTCTTTACAATATCTTGGCCTATACTTATCAAAACTTTCTGGGATTTTATCAAATGTTTTACGAAAATCCATTTTCTCACTTCCTTATTAAATTCCAATTTATATTTGTCTATTTGCTTTTCCGCTTTACGTCGTCCATTTCTGCAATAAGTTCAGCTAACGGACGATATTCACCGCCCCACCATTCAAAGACGTGCATGCCTTCATCTTCAAGCACTGATTCTGTAAGTGTCAAAGCAGTCTTGCAGATTCATCTAACTATCGCACCCCATTCTTTCCCTCGGATGCTTTTACCCAGTATTATGATACTCCCGATTCGAGTATTTCTATTCTCGGAACGTCACAGTCTATCTCCATCCACGCCCCGGTAGGAAGTATAGTCATAGGCGTTCTGTGAATGCAATCCACATTTTCCAATATGACCATGTCCGGTCTGTGTACTTCCTTACAGATAACCTTTATGATTGTTTCCTCATTGTCCTCATCCAGAGGACCTGTGATCACAGCTTTCGCCTTATCAAAAACTCCGGCCGCGGCAAATGCACGAAGTTCATGTAATCCGGCTAATTTACTGCCGTAAATGCTTCCGTGTTCCAACATGATAATGGAATCTTCCCATATATCGGGACCGGGGAAATACTTCGTCCCCATTATCTGCCAAAGAGGGCCTCCGCAAACCGCGATAACATGGCCTCTGACCCTTCCAGCCCCCTGCAATACCTTGTAGCCGGTTCCGGGTGTCCAGGGAATTATATCTTTCGGATCATCAATCTCATCATTATCCAAAAATCGTTCATATTGAACTTCTTTCGATCCCTCTTTGACGGTGTATGTTGTAGTCCAGTCAATCGGTGTGTTCTTTTCCGCAGGTTTAATTTCGCCGATTACCTCATTTGAAAACAATGTCCGTCTGATTGCCGCTTCCGTATACTCATCAAGTTTCCCTGGCTGTGCGAGTGGGGTCAGAACAGTGGGACCGTAATAAGCACGGACACCTGCATATGCAAAAACAGCCATCCATGTAGCAATATCGGAAAAACCCATAAATACCTTGGGATGATCATGAATGACCTGCGAATCGATATACGGAAGAACACGATAGGAATCATCTCCACCCTGATTACAGATAATCCCTTTGATGGAATTATCCTTCAAAGCCCACATCAAATCCTCGGCTCTTTTCTCAGGATGCTCATAAAGATACTCGCTCCCTCTAAGCGCATTGGGAGTTTCAACAACTTTTACATTAAAGATTTTTTCGAATCTCCTTTTACCCAGCATATACCGGGGAATCATATCTTCATCCCCGGCACGGCCACCTGAAATTGAAATAAATGCTACTGTATCACCCTCGTTCAATTTGGGCGGAATGATTAGATTTTTCATTTTGCTTCCTCCTAAAACTTCCAATTTATCCACCTTACCAAAAACGTAAGTTCCACTTTATTTATTATTGGTTCAGATATTCCCTGTTGATTCGTATAACCTCTTTCATAACATCCGGTCCCGGCGCGCCGACCGTCATGCGCTTATTGACACAGGTCTCGAGACTGACAGCTTCGTATACATCCTGTTCGAACACAGGGCTGATCGCCTTTAATTCATCAAGGGATAACTCGTCGATCGCCTTATCCTTTTCAATACAATATAGCACAAGTTTTCCGATAATACCATGCGCATCCCGAAAAGGCACGCCATGATTCACCAGATAATCCGCTGCATCTGTGGCGTTCGTGAATCCTTTCATGGCGCTTACTTTCATGACATCTTTGTTGAATTTCAGGGTTTTTAACATACCTGTAAACAGTGCCACGCATCCCTTGACGGTATCGATCGCATCAAAAGTCAGCTCTTTATCCTCCTGCATATCTTTATTGTATGCGAGCGGGATTCCCTTCATCGTCGTGAGAATCGATATCAGCGCGCCGTACACACGCCCTGTTTTCCCGCGCACAAGTTCTGCAATATCGGGATTCTTTTTCTGCGGCATGATGCTGCTTCCGGTGGAATATGCGTCGTCGATCTCCACGAAATGGTATTCGTTGGAGTTCCATATGATAATCTCCTCGCTGAAACGGCTCAGATGCATCATAATTGTAGATAATGCGGATAAAAGCTCAATCACATAATCCCTGTCTGCCACAGAATCCATGCTGTTTAATGTCGGACCATTGAATTCAAGCAATTGCGCAGTGTAAGCCCTGTCCAGCGGATAAGTCGTTCCTGCCAAAGCTCCCGAACCCAATGGACAGTAATTCATCCTGTCATAAATATCGTCAAGCCGCTGCCTGTCACGCTTGAACATCTCAAAATACGCGCCCAGATGATGCGCCAGCGTGATCGGCTGTGCTTTCTGTAAATGGGTAAAACCGGGCATATAAGTCTCTGTATTTTCTTCCATAATCGTGATGATGACTTCCAGCAAATTCTTTAAAAGACCGTTAATTTCTGTAACTTCATGCCTAGTATAAAGCTTCATGTCAAGTGCCACCTGATCGTTTCTGCTCCTGCCCGTATGAAGCTTTTTGCCCGCATCGCCGATTCTGTCAATCAGATTCGCCTCCACAAAGCTGTGAATGTCCTCATACTCATCCGTAATCGCAAGCTTACCTTCCTCGACATCTCTTAAGATACCTTCCAATCCCTCTAAGATCTGATTCCTCTCGTCTTCTGTCAGAATTCCCTGTTTTGCAAGCATTTTCACATGCGCCATGCTGCCTTCCACATCCTGCCGGAAAAATTTCTGGTCGAATGAAATCGACGCATTGAAATTGTATACAAGCTTGTCTGTCTCCTTTGTAAATCTGCCGCCCCAAAGCTGTGCCATCTTCTGTCTCCTCCCGATTCCTCAAAGTCCGCAACTGTATAGATACACAATTGTTCTCTTGAATACAATAGCATAGATTCCCAAGAGTTGCAATAATAAATTACGGCTCTAATCCATATGACTTGATCCGGAAACCATCTTTTGTCTTGGTGACTTCCATGCTTAGATAAACATACGCCCCATCTGATTCCACATGTCCGCTAAATTCATAGGAAAGCCAGCAGGTAACACCGACTTCTATGTTATCGTCGGGCAGGCCAGCCAGATAGTTTTCCTCAATCTGCGATGCATTTTCAGGATAATAATACAACTCCGCATCACCTGCAAAATCCTCTGTCAAAAGCGATCTGAGTACTGTTTCATCATTTTCAAAATACGCCGTTGCAAAAGTCTCAGCAGTTTTTCGCATCTCAACAGCGTCCTCACAGGGTTCTCCGGTGTTGATCCGCTGCATACCGTTTACATCAGGATCAAGGTTAATGATTCCCAGCTGTTCCAGATACATCCTGCCATCATATACAGAGCAGTGATTATACCATCCGCCTCCCGACATTCTGTAATAATCTTCAGGCTTTTCAATTCGATACACTTTCTGTGCGTCACCGCCTGCCCTCGGAATACGGATCAGATACATTTCTTCTACCCGGTTGTCCTCTGCATTATAGCCGATTGTCCGTTCCTGTACTGCATAAATATAATCCGCGTCATAATTAATCATATTGATCTCAGACCACTCTCTTGACTGATTCTCATAAAATAATTGTTGCTGTCTGGTTTCAAAATCCACATACCAGATTCTGTTTATCTCATCATAATAATACATTCCGTTTTGCGTGATTATCGGCGGAAAGGAGTTTGCGTCGCACAATAATTCATATGTGCCATCTTCCTTTTCAAGATAAAAGCTTCTCACTGCCTCATTTTTATATTTGCTGACAACCTGGCTGCCGTTTAACAGCTTTTTGCATGTCCCTACATCCATAGCCGCGATATATTTTTCCGCCAATTGTTCTGCCAGATTCCAGTATTCTTCGGTATCATATTCTGTTTCCCAGTTCTTCTTCCAGTCCAGTTCCACATAGTCATTGTACTCCCGATACAGGAAATCGTCCGCATTTTCATCAAGTTGTCTTTCAATATCACCGTTTTGTTTCAGTTCAAAGCCGATTCTGGAATTATGATTCGTTGCCACATACAAATTTCCCTCATAAACAGTGATGTGGTACAGGGACTCAAATGTCTGGCTGAATGCCGAAAGCGCATCGACTATTTCCTGTGTATCCAGATTCATTCGGTAAATGGTTGCCTCGAACGAATCGCCCTCTGATGCTGAACCGCAGAAATACAGGAAATTCTGGTCGATTTCCATTCCCCTGCGAAGCCTGTAATCATCCTGATAAAGAAGCTCTCCCTCTCCCAGACCATCTTTTATATAGTAAATCCCGTTCTCTTTTGCCAGATAGACATCATTCTTGTAAACACGCATGATCTCATTGTATTCATTGTTGTAATCAAAGCCGACATGATCAGATTGCGCCAGACTTGCCTGACTGTCCGTACCTGTCTCTTTTTCAGTGGTTTCGGTTTCAATGGGTACTGCTTCGCTGATATTCCAGTCTGGTTGAACGGTATCATTTGCCTGATATCCACAGGAGACGGCAAGTCCCATGATCGGAAATGCAATGCAGATCATGGCAGCGCTCACAAATCCCTTTTTCTTTCTTCCAAGATCAAACATATTGTCAATCCGCCTTTTCAGCTGTCTCTTGTTTTCCAGGAAACTGCTGGAAAATGCAGATGTTTTATTCCCTGCAAAAGAGAGCATCATGCGGGCGTACTGTCCCCGTTCTTCCATATCCCGTCCGCGCAGGACCGTCTCATCACATGCAAGTTCAATATCATAAAAAAAATGCTTTCTCATGAGATACACAGCCGGATTCATCCAATTCACGCAGCAGACCAGTGTCATCAACAGCTTTAGCCAAAGATCCTTCTTTCGATAATGACAAAACTCATGTTCTATGATCCATTCAAATTCTGCAGCTGTCCACCGTTTTTGTACTGTTGGAATGACAAGTTTCGGACGTATGATCCCGATCAACATTGGACTCGATATCCGTCTGCTCTGAAAGACAGACACATGGTTTCCTGTCATAGAAATCACTTCTTTGATCCGCTCATTCTTGACAGGACGTAAGCTTTTTTGATATTTCCTCAGAAACATTATATAGCTGATGACTGTATAGACCGCACATACCAGAACTCCCAGAATCCAGACTCCTGTGAGAATTTCTACATAGGTATAGCGAATTTCCGTGAGTAAAAGATTGTTTATAAAACTGCTTGTAATTTTTTTTACACGTATACTTCTCTCCGAAGATCTTGTTGTCATCGTGCGCTTTTGAGAGGAATACATGGCATTTTCCTTTGATGGCTCTGTATGTACTGTCTGGTCGATATGATTTTGCAGAATCATATGCTGCCCCATGCTGCCAGTTGCGTCTTGCTGCTCACTGCCATCTATCACGACAGGCATGTTGGCTGCCTCCATATCCATTTCGGATTCAGAAAATGGAATTGCTCCTTGCTCTGTCTCCAGTTGATCCGATGACGCAGCTCCCATAAAAGAAATCCCGGCGAGAGGAACCATGGAAAAATTAAAGGGAATCAGGAGGCGGACTGCCAATAAAACCCATATTATTTTCATCCAGCCCGCTCCAAATCG
>JAIEEY010000349.1 GCA_029067205.1 Lachnospiraceae bacterium | reverse complement strand
GGAATGAAATGGCTGAAAATAAATTCAACGATAAAGATGTAATTGCCCGCTGCGTCCCCATGAGCAGGCTCCAGTCCCCGTGATCGGCGGCAAATGGAAAATACTGATCTTATGGTATGTGTCCTTTTACAAAGTCCAGCGGTTCGGGGAACTGATGCGCCGCCTTGACGGTATTACGCAGTCCACGCTGACAAAACAGCTCCGGGAACTGGAAAGTGACGAGTTCCTCCACCGGGAGATTTACAAGGAAATCCCGCCGAAAGTGGAGTACTCACTTACCGAGTTTGGGGAGAGTTTTATCCCCGTCCTGCAGACGATGATGGCATGGAGCGAGACATACCTCTGCCCTGATTACCAGAATCCCTATAAGGAGCTGTAGCAATAACACAGGCCGCCCAGTCTTTATCCAAACGTGCGCTTAATCTTGTCACGCCCACTTTGCGTCTCTACCCAATTCTCCACATAGCCGCAGTCACAGCAGACATAACGGATGACTGGGATTTTTTTCATCAAAGTAAGAGATGAGGTGTAAATATTGTTTCCGCTGGCATGGCGGTTTTGGTTATCGGGAACACGAACTATATTTTGTGAGCTGCATTTAGGACAGCGTTTCGTATTTTTCATGGCACTATACCCTCCTTGTGATAAACGGTAAACTTATACTCACGGCAAATGAAATTTGCCGTGAGTATTGCGCCAGCCGCAGCCGCGAAGCGGCATGTTTCCTTATGCGGCTGTGCGCATGACTTTATACTGAGCGGTCAATCCTTATGACCGCCAGTATAAAACTTCAGCTATAACAATGCAGAGCAAAACCCATATGCCCACGGGGTACATTCCGATAAACCCTGCCATCAGCAGCATGATAAACGGCACAACATATTTTCGCGGATGGTGCCACAGATCACTTTCAATCTTCCAGTTACGGACAGGGTGAAACCACTCCAACAGAACAGCTAACATTGCACTCTGCAGCGCGATCAGCACCGCAGTCATGATTTCTATACCGCCCACACCGCCGCGCCGAATCTGCCAGACAGCCAGATACACGCTGCTTACTGCCATATTGACAGAGAAGATGAAAAAACAATAACGGGTACAAAAGCGCCCTGCCTGTCCGGGCAATACCCGGACTGCCTGCTCCAAATCCGGATCACAGGACAGCAAGGTGCAAATCGGAGTGTTCAGGCAAAGAATGGCAAACCCCAGCGGCATCACATTCAGTCCCTCAAACTGCTCCGATATCATCGGCAGAATGCCGCCAACCACACACAGACCGACAGTGTTCATAAGATAATGCTTATTTGTCATCAGATAACGCAGCAGGTACAGAAGGATACTCCCTGTCCCTTTGGTGTGCCTGATCAGATGTTTTGCGGATGCCGGACGGTAAAACACATAAGCGTCTGCCATTAGCAGTCTCAAAAATGAGAGGCACAGGCTTGCAAACACGATCAGTGTGAAAACCATAACTTTCTGCACAAAAAATATGGACAGGAGCATTCCCACACACCATAAGACTGTAAAGGAAGCTTCATTTGCCATGGTGTACCATGCCGCAGCCATGAAACATCCATTACAGGCACAGAGCAGAGCCACGGCTGTCTGCAGCACGCTCCACTCACGCACGGCAAAGAATAAGGCCAGCACAGGAAATGTTTGGGTAAGCAGCGTATATCCGGCAAATGCCAGCACAAACGAGAAGGTCATTCTCCTGTTTGCAAATGGCAGCATAAACAGCCCAGACATGCGATCCGCATTCCCCGGAGAATGCAGTGCCTGCCACATGATATCTGCTGAAAAAGCCATGGCGGTCAGGAAGAGAACAGACGGTGCAATCTCTATGCTGATTCCTGCGGTGCTGACGGCAAGATACAAGATAAGGCATGTGATAAGACTTTTTATGACACGCTCATACTTTGTGCCGAAAAGTTGCTTCAATAAGGCTTTCAGTACATTCATTCTTTCAGTACCTCCCTGATTTTTCCCGCTTCGATCTCCTGTCCTGCAAAACACTTTTTAATCTGCCCCTGCTCCAGCACCAGAACCCGGTCAGAAGTCAGGCAGATGCTTTCAAGAATGTGTGACGAAAAAAGGACTGTGCCATACTGCCGGTAGCTGCCTATCTGCTGGTACAGATATTCGGTACTGTGGAAATCAAGCCCGTTTACAGGCTCATCCAATATAAGCAACTTGGGGTTCAGGGCAAAGGCGGTAATCAGATATGCCTTTTTCAGGTTTCCAGTTGACAGCTCTTTTAGCAGAACATCTGTGTATTCCTCAAAATGAAAGCCATGTACAAGCTCTTCTATATCAGAATCAGACAGTTTTTTACCATAGGAAGCTCCCACATAGGAAATATATTCATGGAATGTAAAAAATTGGAAGGAGTGATCTTCGGCAAAGACAGTATACCGTTCTTTCTTAAATCCCCTGTCGCGGAATATGAGCGGTCTATCCTGCCACAGGGCGGTTTCAGCCTGAAAACTGTCAAGCAGCCCGGAAAGCGTTTTGATAAAGGTCGTCTTGCCCGCCCCGTTCAATCCGATCAGCCCGACAACCTCATTTCTTTTAAGCTCCAAAGAAAACTTTTCAAAGACAGGCCTGCCCTTTGTGTACCAGACATTTAAGTCTTTCAGAACAAGAAGTCCCTCGTTACCCATTGTGTTATCAGTCATCGTTTTTGTCCTTCTCCTTTTTCCAGGTTGAATAAGCAGACCACAGGAATACGATCCCCAACGCGGCAAAAAAAATATTGACACTGACAACTGCCGCAGCCAGCCAGACGATACCAAAAATCAACCGAAAATAAAAGTGTCTCATAAATAAATTTTCCTCCATTCAAACCGGTGTATAAGTAACTGCTATGCAAGCATTGCCTGCTATGACTATAACATACCGTAAAAACTGCTTCCATGCCGTTTTGTCCATGAATGGTAGGTTTTTGTCCATGAAAATTTCAATAGATTAATTATGCCTTTACTACTTCAAAAGATAATGTGACAACAGCACAGAACGTATGATCTCTATACTCTGTTTCGAGCGTTCCGTCATAGCGTTCAGCAGCGGTTCGGACGCTTTTCAGTCCCCAGCCGTGCAAATCCGTATCCTTTTTTGTGGTCTTTAACTCTCCTTCTGTTATGGCCGGGGCGGCTTTGCATCCGTTTTCCAATTTGATAATAAGCATTTCATTGATACGGCGGATGGTCAGATTGATAAAACGCAGACTACCCTCTGTACCTTCTACGGCTTCAAGGGCATTATCCAGCAGGTTTCCTAAAATTGCCACCAGGTCAGCACTGCGGATATTCGTATGCTGTGGATATTCAATATTGCAGTTCACCTGTATTTCCCGTGAAACAGCAAGGGTGATCTTACTGTTGATCAGATAATCCACTGCTTCATCTCCTACCCATACAGGCTGCGTAACTGCTTCAATCGGTGAGCGCAGACTTTCCAGATACCGGACTGCCTCCGCTGTCCTGTCTTTTTCCAGATAGCGGTGCAGTGCCTCAATGTGGTTATGAAAATCATGAAATAACCTTGCATTGGCAGCATAGGTGTTTTTCAGCAACTGGTAATCCCGTAGCAGCAATGCGTTTTTTTCTTTTTCCAGATACGCTATTTTTTTCTCC
>JAIEEY010000348.1 GCA_029067205.1 Lachnospiraceae bacterium | reverse complement strand
GTATAATATTATTTGCCTCAAGGATGAATGAATTATTAAAATAGAGGAAACACAATATATCAGATTGGAATATGTGATGATGATAAAGCTTTTTGTGATGATTTAGCATATTTAGTAAATGCGTTTGCTTTTCAAGAACGGTTGATTTTTAATATTGAATATTTCTATAGTGGGGAAACTTTACTAGTACAGCATTGCATAAATAACGGTGAATTAAATTGCTAAAGGAATCCCTGCATATGTCCACTTGAATGGATGAGCAGTGAGGTTATATTGTTCTACAAATCGTTGGATGCTTTGTTCCAGTTCTTCTATTGATGAGTAGCTTTTCCTCCTTAACAGCTTATGGTTGATGATGCCAAACCAGATCTCAATCTGGTTCATCCATGAACTATGTTTTGGAGTATAAACAAACCGTATTCGGTGAGAGGGATCATGCAGAAATTCACTCCGGCTTTTCATGTCTTTAAGAATGCCTTTTTCCCTTTCTCTCCAAGTTCCAGATCCATGCCACATACCATACAAGAGATTCCGATCTATGGATGTTAAGACCGTCACAGACAAATGTCCATGATGCTTTCGGATCCGTATTTATCAATGCTCCTACAGCTTTTACAAAGTCCTCCTCTGTACGTGTGGGGTTTAAGTATGGCTCTTGCATGCGGCCTGTTGCAACATCAAAAAAACCGATCAGGCTTGTGGTGCCGTGGCGTATATATTCAAACTCCATTTTTGCGCACTGCCCCGGCTGGGGCAGTTTGTCGGGATATTTATGCTCCAGTGCCTGTATGCCAGTCATTTCATCCGTGGAAATAACATGGCCGCCTTCCTGGCTGGAGTCCTGTGCATTGCAGTATATCTCACATATTTCGTTTATTTTCAGGGCAAAGGATTCCGGATCTCCTGCCTTTTCTGTGGAGTGGAGCCAGTATCGGATCTTATGCGGGTGCAAATTCACCTCATTTAAAAAAAACGACTGACAGATTTTTCTGAAATCCGGTCAGCAATTCCCTGCTTCTTTATTTCTGTAACCAGAAGAGACAGACTCCAATGGCTTGCTTCATAACCAAAATCACAGGGATCCTTGTAGGCCAGATCAATGATCCTCATGATTTGTTCCGGGGTAAACGTGGACGAAGCACCAGAACGTTTTTTGTCTAAAAGAAGAATGCAGCTCTCTTCTTCCAGTTTATCCGGTGTACCAGATTCAATATCCCTTAAAGAAGGAAGCGCCTGTAGGAAACGGTTGTGCCAGGTAGCAACATGGTTATAATGCAGTCCAACCTTAGCGGCAATAATCTGATTGGAAAATCCCTGTGATGACAGGAGGATGATCTTTGATCTTTTGACCGGGCTTGCCGGCAGGGAACGGCTTTTGGAAAATGAGGACAGGATTGTCTTCATGGAATCAGATAAAACCGGAATAGTATCAATTGTTTTCTTTCGCATAATATAACCACCTTACACATTTCATTTGTAATAAGGCTATTATGCATCAAAAATCAGTGAAATGAAAGAATAAATTTATTCACCGTTAATTCCGCAATGATGTACTAGGCTTTTAAATGGCGACAAAGATGTTGAACATGCAGAAACAGATGCACCGCTGACGATTTGCTTGGATCGTGAAATTGATGTATTCAGAGGCAGTATTATTGTAAATGGTACAAAGCTGAAGGTCAGCAACATGTTTACTGCGATAATTCTGTGGATGGATGATGAGAAACTGATTGAAGGAAAGAACTTTCTTCTTAAGCTAGGAACGAAATTGCTTCCAGTATCCATCATGGAAATCAAGTACAAAATTGATGTGAATTCAGGTGAAAATCTGCGTGTAAACAAAGTCTATAAAAATGAGATCGTGGAATATGATATTGTAACGGATTCGCCCATTGTATATGACAAGTTTGATACACAAGGCCATGTAGAACGAAAAACAACGACATTTTACTTCGTGTACCCCAAACCCTCTATTTTCGTACCAGATACAGAGAAATGTCCATCTTCTTGGCTCATTCATCTGAGATATGAAACTTAAAATGTTACTGTTCACTCCCCAATGTCATTAAGTTAAGCAAGTGTATTAAAGATGCTTGATTTATGGGCTTTTCTGGCCCTTTCACAGGCTGTTTTGTTAAAATTTTGGTTACACCCCTCTGGTTTTAAACTTAACTTGACCCACAAGTCTTAAAACAGGTAATTTTGCACAAAATTAAACTAACTACCTGTTCACAATTATGCTTACATTAATATAGAAGAAATAAAACCAGCAAAGTATACTTTATAACCATAATTGTGCAAATTTACAAATGTGGGTCAAGTTAAGTGGTTTTAAAGGGGGGGTAACCAAAAAATGCATAAAATTGGTATATAAATCGCTGATAAACCCAGTGTTTAGGGGTTCGCTTAACTAAATGACATTGGGGTGTGAACAGTAACCTTAAAATTTCTCTAAAAATAAGGAAAAAAGACTTGACTATATAGGGAGGAATATATTAATGAAGATTAGAACATTTCTCTTTATATTTCTTTATTACATTTTTTTGTTGTGCTGTGGTATACTGTGTTTATATGAATCGAAACAGCAAAAGCCTGTGAGGTGTTCCAAGTGGCGGGTGCTGAACAGGCTGCAGCGGAACTTACAAAATATATAATAGTATAGAAGGGAATATTTTTATGAATGTATGTCTTTTAAACGACTCATTTCCACCTGTAATAGATGGAGTCGCAAACGTTGTAATCAATTATGCGCAGATTATGCAGGATGAGGGACTTGCGAAAGTGGCTGTTGCCACACCAAAGTA
>JAIEEY010000347.1 GCA_029067205.1 Lachnospiraceae bacterium | reverse complement strand
ATGGATTTATCGTGTATGTGTTTCTTTAGTTATATGGATCTAATATTCGCCTCCTAAGTGGTAGGTGTTCGATTGCCGGAGGAACGTAAAATCAACAATTTCATAGCTGAATGATTTGCTTATTAGCAAATTTTTCATATAAGTCCTCGTAGCTCAGTTGGATAGAGCGATCGCCTCCTAAGCGATAGGTCGGACGTTCAAGTCGTCTCGGGGACGTTGGAAAGCATTGAAAACACTGGATTTCTCAATGCTTTCTTTTTTTGTCCCAATAAAAAACCGTGAATCAGAGGACTCGATTTTTTGAATATTTTTTATCAGCCGTGTTGCTAATAGGGAATCGAACACTTTATTTCACTTTCAAAGGCTTTGCTAATAATCTGCTAATTGCAGATATTAGCAAACCGCTTTTGCGGTTTTAATTAGCTGCTAATAGCATTTCCTTTTAAGGCTTTTGTCAGCATGGCAACCAGCTCTGGTGATTGTTCCAATGCTGATATTAAATTTGTCAGGTCTGAATTTGTATCTTCAGGTGCCTTAACATCCCTTAAGGGATTAACGGAATTTTTAGCGTAGAATGATGCTTCAAATTTCTGTGCGTTTACCTTCCTGTCCTCATCCAGTATATGCGCATATACATCCGTGATCATATCAATCTGCGCATGTCCCGTATCCCCTTGTGTTGCCTTTAAGTCACCATGGTTGAGTTTCAGCTTGTAAGTCGTGCTGGAGTGGCGCAGGGAGTGGAACACAACATAAGGCAGTCCCGCCTTTTCCCTGAGCCTGGAAAACTCTTTTTCCATAATGCGGTTTTCAACAGGTCTTCCATTCGGAAGTGTCAGCACAAGGTTATAATCAGAAAAGTCCTGAGCCAGATATTCCTTATACTGATCCTGAATCTGCCGCCATTCCCTTAATATGTAGGCAACCGTTTTGGGAATCCATACTTTCCTGATACTGGACTCCGTTTTTGGCTTTTTCAGGACAAGGTTGGTGTGGGTGTTTGACATGACGGAAGGAAAAATAAACATGATATCCTTATCGTCTAACTGCTGTCTCGCTTCCCTTGATACACGGGCAAGCTCCTGCTCAATCCACAGGTGGGAGTCATCATTCGCAATATCCTCATCTGTAATGTGTACCTTATCCCATGTCAGCCCACAGATTTCACCGTAACGCATGGAACAGGCAAAAGCCAGATTCATTGCAACATAAAGTTTCATGTCGTCACATTCATCCAAAGCCTTCCTTATCATGTCTGCCGTCCAGATGTCACGTTTTTTGTAGTTTGTCTTAGGCTTGTTTGCGTGAGGGAACGGATTCCTTGCGATAATCTCCCATTTCACTGCCTGCTCGAAAGCACATCTTAAAATTTTATGGATGCTGTGGATGGTGCCTGATGTGAGATATTCACTCTGCGGTTTCTTATTTTTCCGTACAACCGGTTTTGTTTTTTGCAGCCGGACATAGAACTCGTCCACAAATTTTGGTGTGATGTCCTGAACTGCCACATCCCCGATAGCAGGATTGATATAATTTGCAATCAGGGCACAGTTGGACTCATATGTTGATAAAGCCCAGTGCGCAGTGCCGTAGATCTGCACGAAGTCACGCAGAAATTCTTTCACAGTCAGTTCCTGCGGAGGGATAAAAGTGCCATTGCCCTGCTGGTTCTCAATTTCAGCCTTTCTCCGTTTTGCTTCAGCATAATCCTGACAGGTTTCCCATTTCTGGTGTTTCTCCCCTTTCTCATCCGTATAATAATAAACTACCGAGTATTTGCTTTTCCTCTTGATAATAGATGCCATTTGTCTCTCCTTCTACCCTTACAACAGGTTGTTCAGCCAGTCGTCAAAAGATGCTTTGGAGATCCTGATCGTCCGTCCGAGCCGTATTACTTTGAATTCCGGCTGTCTGCAAAGCTCATATGCCTTGCTTTTACTTATCTGCAGAATGTCTGCAATCTCAAGGACGGAATAGGTTTTCTTATCTTTCATTTCCTGGCCGTAACAGCACCCTGCATCAGGGATTTTGTGTTCACCGACTGCCATAGGGACTCCTTTCCTTGTGCAGTCTGCCAAGAATCCAGCAAATAGCTCTCTGTTAAAGGCAATTATACAGTAGAAAGTGGTGCTGCACAATATAAAAAATATAATAATATGTTTGTTACGAGTATCTAAAAAGTTTGCACATACCTTCCATCACCGTCTCCTGCGCCCTCCCCGGCCGCGTTGCCTGGCTGCGCTGTGCGCAATTTAATCCGGACGGATGGCAGACCAGACTGCAAGCAGGGAGCCACCCACCAGAACCCATATACATGATGGTGTATGTTCTTCAGTTGTCAAAGAACAAAGGATCAGCTACGATAAAAAGCTGATCTATTAAATAAAGATACGGCAAAGGAAAAAAACTTGAAAAAATTTTGAAAAAAGTTAAAAAAATTTTCCAGAAAGGGAAAAGAGGGGGTATATTGTACAGCCTTGAAAGGAAAAAATAATTCGCACTAAATAATGCAGGAAACAAGCTTTTTTGTGGGAAAAGTAGTAAAATA
>JAIEEY010000346.1 GCA_029067205.1 Lachnospiraceae bacterium | reverse complement strand
GCGTAGAGCACCCAGCGCTTCTTGGATTCCGCGCCCGCCGCAAGCCATAGATCAAACAGTTCATTCATATAAACAGCAAGCTCTGCTGTCTGTAAATCATCTGCAAGCACCTTTGCATCTTTGCTGACGCCATTCTTGTCCTGAGATACATAACATAACAAAATGGCCTGCAGATACTCCTCCTCCGCAATATCTCCATTTTTCCTGTGTACCGAGGAAAATGGCTTTTCAAATGCCCACGCCAGGCTTTTCTTCTTACCACCCTTATGCAGCTGCTTTACAAGTTCTTCCTTAGTAAGGGTTTTTTGGGGCAGCTCACTCTCCTGTATATTGAGTGCACCCTGTAACAAGGCGAGTACTTTTGCATTCTTCTCCTTCTCCATCGCCTGCAGCAGCACTTCATTATATTTATGATTGCCGTCCTCCTGCTGCCAGTGCGATAATACCTGTACTGCGATCTCCCGCTGTGCCGCTTTCTTTGCCCCTAAGAGTGCCTTGACCTCATCCTCCCAGTCCCTCTGGCCATATAAGATATCCAAAAGTTCCTCTTTGACAAGCTTCGCCGCGTCTGACGCACAGTTTAGGATTTCCTGTTTGTTCCGCGCTGCATCCTTTCGCATCGCGAGCAGCAACAGATAGCGCCCTTCTGCCTTGGCGCCGGAAAATGCTGCGATAGTCTCCTCACGCCGCCCGCTGTCCAAATACCCTGCAAATGCATTGACTGCTCCTTCTAATAATGTCTCTGCCGAGCACCCCTTAGGGCCGCCGTAGGCCGTGTATGATGACACGAAGCCGTTTAGCTGATGGGCAATATCCAGATTTTCGCTGTCAAGCATCTGGAAAAACAGCCCTACCTGCTTTATTTGATCAGTTTCATCATCCTCAACAATTGTTGCCTTCTCCCAACCTATTAGAACCGTAAATGTCTTGCATCTATTGAGAAATGCTTTATCATTCCAATGCTTTTTGTGTTCCTTTATATAGTCGCGGACAATATGTTCTGTCGAAAATTCCGCCTCATATGGATACAGATCTGTAACCTTGCCGTTGCCCCTCAGATATTCCCTTGCCAGTTCCGCATGCGGTGTATCCTTGACCAGATGATCAATGATCTTTTCATAATCGGGCTTTCCTGCACCAATCTGTTCATACAGATCTGGATTCTCCTCTTTCAATACATTTTTTAATACATTGACTACCTTAATGGCTTCATCCAGTCTGTACTTTTTCTTTGCAAGCAGTGTCGCATACCCATTTTCCTCCATAGCGCGCAGATAGCTCTCCTGATTTTTTTCAAGCTCTCTTTTTAAGATAGGGATTTGAACCGAACTCACAAAATTTGCATAATAATACTTCTGTGCAGTCTCAAATGCTACCCAGCGAATGTATGTCTCCGGTTCAATCCACATAAGTTCACAGCAGTCCCCACCCCTGGAATCCGGCATTTTATCTCTGTCCATAACATCGGCTAACGCAAAGAGTGCCCACTCCGCATCCACAGACGCGCACGTCCTGAAAATATCTCTCAGAACATCGGAAATCGTATAGTTCAGGTATGCCATACTGCCAATAAAACAGAGCTGTTTCCGTCCAGGCTCCGCAAAGCTGCACTGCTTCGTGCCAGCAAGCAGTTCCGGGGTAAGCTGTTTTGCACGGATTGCAGCCATAATTTCCTCGTGCGTGCTGCATCCATGCTGTGCCAGCCATTGAGCAAGACAGTCAATCATCCCATCCTCATACTCTTTCAAAAACACGGTATCCTCTGCTTCCAGTAAATCTGTTTCTGCATACTTCCTTCCAAAATAGGCTGCCAGAACCGTCAGATAATATTTTGCGCCCTCACCTCTTAACTGATCAATAATCCCCCTCAGATTTTCAGGCTTATTAGCGATCTCCCGCATCAGGCTGCCCATGTCATGGCAGTTCATGCTATGCGCATTCAGATATCCAGTATTCTCCGAGCATTTTTCTATGTAGATTACCATTGCCTTATAGCGCTCTCCATTCACACAAGTATGGGAAAACAGAACACTGCTTGTGTTATGGCCAATCGCAAACAATACATTGAACAACCGCCTCCACAGATCGCCCATTCCGTTCTGGCTCATCTTCCATTCAATTGAATGTAACTCCTGCTTCACCTGATATGTTATCACAGCAGACGCAAAATCAATCCGCTGGAACTGGTCTAATACCTCATCTTCAGCTTCGCCGCATAAATATCTTTCCGCCAGTGCACAGTCGTGTTCTGAGATACCTAGATTTTCCAAGAATACAAGTACCTCCGCAATCTGTTTGTCATCTGTGTTGATCGTCATAATAAATTTCCCTCCATTTTTCTTATACTGCAAACCACCAGCCAAATATTTTCTCTGTTGCAGCGCTGTAAACTCTGACGGTTTGCAGTATATATCACTCAACTCATTTTATTTTATGTTTGTGCCAATCAGGAGCTCAGTCCTGCTTCCTTTCTCCATCCCTCGTCCCGCTCCTCACTGGACGCTGTGACCTTCGCAAGCTGTAATACAATCTCACTGAAATATCTCGGTGACACGTCCCTTAACAGACAGGCTTTCTTCCTGTTATCGTTTCTGTATGCATAACAGCGGCACTCTGCGGTCCCCGCCTTGTAAAAAGCCGCCTCGTACACAGTCACGTCCTCCTGGTGCCAGCCGATAAAACTTCCCGAAAAATGCAGTCTCACCCCCATGCCAGTCTCTGCGTCCTCGCGATAATACGTGTTATAGCCGCCTGCATCCTCCACAGAGCCGCGATACCAGCCAAGCCCTGTCAGCTTTCCATTCAATGAAAGATCATTCACAATGCAGCCGCCAAAGCGCTCCAGGTACCTTTGCTCCGCTTCCTCCTCCGTCATAGGATAAACCGTCCTGTCAAGCTGCTCGACCGGCTGTGTGATCTCATAGTCCGCAAGCTGTGCCTTCCATGCCGCCTTTTCCTCGTCGGTAAGCTCAACCGGATGTACCAGACTGATGCGCGCCTGTTCGGGCAGCGTGTACTCCTCTTCATCCTGCGTGTTGAAGGAACCGTCCTCCATATAACGGAAGCTCTGCACCAGCTCTCCGCTCTCGTAAACGCCCCAGATCAATCCGATCGCGAACTGATGCATCAGCGGATTTTTGACAAACAGATTCTTCCACGCATCCGCGCTCCACTCCCGCTTGGCAGACAACGCATACTCGAGACGTGCCTTCTGACTGGTAACAGCTGCCTTCATCTGCTTTTTCATCTCTTTGAAATCTGCATAAGCCGCCGGAGCCTTGCTCTCATCATCTTTCTTCCCCGGTGCGGGCAGGTTCTTTAATTTCTTTCCGCTTTCATCATACACTTCAATGTCAAGCGACGGTGTGAGCATCACTTTGAATACGCGCTCACCGTAATCGAATGTCCGCTGCATCTTCTCGTCAAAGCCAAGGTCAGGCACGATGCGGTCATCAAGCTCTTCCCGGCTGATGCCAAGCTGTTTTGCCGCCTCATTAAGCGCCCGCACCGCCCCGTCTTTTACCTGCTTGTGTTTAAATTTGCGCGCAATGCTGTCAACGAGCAACAGCGCGCGTGGCGACGGGTTCAGTGCAAGCGCCCTCACCGCCTCTGCCGCAATCAAGCCCCTTAACTGCTTTGGCCATTCCTGAATCTGGTGATACAGCTTTGGAATCATATCCTCATTGCCGTGAATTGACGCCGCAAAGAGCACCCAGCCCTTTTTCGCCTCCGCGCCCTGCGCAATCCACTTGTCAAACAATTCATTGACATAAACTGCAAACTCGGAAGCATTCAGATCCTCTGCAAGAAGCTGTGCGTTTTTGTCAAAGCCGCGTATGATCTGCGCCGCATAACACAGGAATATCGCCTGTATATATTCATCCGACGCCACCTCGCCGTCTGTTTTATGCACCACGCTAAACGGCGTTTCATAAGCCCACGCAACGTCTCCTTTTTTGCTGCCCTTATGAATCTGCTTTACCAGTTCCTCCTTGGAGAGCGGTTTGTCCGCATTGTCAGTTTGTATGTCCAACGCCTTTTGCAGCAATGTGACAAGCTTTGCACTCTTCTCCTTCTCAAGTGTCTGTGAGAGCAACGCGTTGTAATTTCCGCCCTCCTGCTGCCAGCGCAAAAGCACCCCAATCGCAAGCTCCCGCTCTGATGCCTTTTTGCCATTCAGCAATACTTTGATATCATCCTCCCAGTCCTTCTGACCATACAAAATGTCCTGCATCTCCCGCATGACCAGACTGGAGCTGTCTTTTGCATAGCTTAGGATTTCCTGCTTGTTTTTCACAGTGTCTTTCCGCAAAAGATGCAGTGCAAAGAAACGCCCCTCTGAAGGCAGTCCTATAAAGGCTTTTAGCATCTCTTCCCTGTTCTCAATCATGTATCCTGTAAAAATTTCCTCTGCGCCTTCCATAAGCCTGCTGAGAAAATTTTCATAACGAGTATATTCCTTGTACAATAGTACAAAAGCCCACAACTGATGTTTGATATCAAGCTGCTCCCTGTCAAGAAGCGCAAAGAATTTTTTTACATTTTCCACACTCGAACAAGATTTTTCAAAAATCAGACCAAGTCCCACAATCTGCTTTAATATAAGAAACACCCTGCATCTGTTTATAAAAGCTTCATCATTACAATGTTTTTGATACTTTTGTAACAGATTCTTTGTGTCATAAAATCTGGTCGCATATGGTCCGCTCTGGAAATGGTCGCCAAATTCCTCATCATACGGATACAGCTCGGACACCTTACAGTTTCCCCTTAAGTATTCCTTTGCTAGCTCGGCGTGCGGCGTAGGCTCCACCAGATAGCCGATCATCCGCTCATGGTCTGGTTTCGCCTTCTGTACAACCTGCTGATATAATTCAGGTTTTTCCTTTTGCAGGACATCCTTTAACTGATTGACCGCGTTGTCGGCTTCCTCGTTCACAAAACGGGGATTTCCCCATGACTGCTTGCAGATATAGATCAGTTCCCGGCACTTGTCCAACTCCATAACCCTCAGATAGCTCTCCTGATTTTTTTCAAGCTGCCGCTTTAGAATCTGCTCATAGTGACTCCATGCAGCCCAGCCGATATAGAGCTCCGGATCAATATGGAACACTTCCTCAAAATCCCCGCCCTTGAAAGCGATATCTGTCCGGGCTCCACCGCCGCCTATGTATACATTATAAAAAGAATGGAGCGTTACCTCGGCATTGACGGCCACACACGTCCTGACCATCTCCAAAAGCACTCCGGAAAGCTGGAAGTTCAGGTACGCCAGACTGGTTATAAAACAAAATCTGTCCTTTTCTCTCCCATTGATATTCACAAATTCTATCCTGCCGGCGATCTTTCCTGCCGGCAGCTTCCCACGGATAGCGGCGATCACATCCTCATGGGCGGCGCAGCCCTGTCCTGCAAGCCATTCACCAAAATTTCTGAGTACGATACCCTCGTATTCCTCCATAAGCGGCGCGTCCTCCGCGGACACTTCGCCGGGCGTTTCGTATTTCCTGCCAAAATACATTGCCAGAACCACCGCGGCATAGAGTTCCCCTTCCTCGCGCAGCAGAGGGAGAACCTCCAGCATATTGGCGGGCTTGTATTGTACCATCTGCAGCAGGCGGCTGTAATCTTCCTGAACCAGCTTTCCCGGATGGTCTATGTGTATGCTGATGTAAACGGTCATCCGCTTGTACAAGTCATATTCTTCAGTGCGATCCATCGCATTGTACCAGAACAGACTGCGGCAGGAGCCATGACCGATCGCGAAGACCACATTGAAAAAACGCACGCACACTTCCTTTTTCGCTTTCCCCTTGACCTTCCTGATCTGGTCTGTGATATCATTCGCCTCGTCGGATATCTGCCGTGACACCCCCGACAGGTCTTTCCTCTCGAACTGGTCTAAAACCTCATCTCCGGTCTCCTCTTTTAAGTACCCCTCCGCCAGCTCACAGTCCTGCGCGGATATCCCTAATTTCGTTAAAAGAGCGACTATTTTGCCGATCAGATTATTGTTTGCATTTACTGTCATACCTTACTTTAATACCTCCTATCCCATAAAAAATGATTTATGTGCTGTTGTTTATCTTTATTATAGACATTTAAGACAGTTTGTTCAATTAGAATATGGGAAAAGCTTAATGAATGTTTTTTATTCGTACTTAATTGTTTTTTAATATTAACAAATCATAATGATCTGCCGTTTCCTCCACTACAAATCCAACTGAAAAATTGTCAATGTCTTCGCCATCTTCCAAGATAATGCATGAAAATAACGGAGAAGCTTCTAAAACATGGCAGCATTCGTCTCGATTGGCAGGCTTATACCAAACCGCTCCCTTTGTATCTGATCCAATTCCACGTTCATCGAGTATCCATTTACTTTTTCCATACATCCTTTCCATGACATACTCATATTCATGGATATCCCTATTAC
>JAIEEY010000345.1 GCA_029067205.1 Lachnospiraceae bacterium | reverse complement strand
ATACAATCTTGCTCTCATATAGTTCGTCCGTGAGATGGGAAAAGATAACTGCCGGCAGCTCGACTCTCACACCGATATCCACACGGTTTGACTTCGTGGGAATCGCAAGCTTGGAGCAGATACTCTCCATCCACTTGCTCCCGCTCCTCCCAACAGAAATGACACACTTGTCACATTCATGGCAGTCTTCCCCGCATTTCACACGATACCCACCGTCGAGCACCTCAACGTCTGTAACGGGTGTATCAAAGTAAAAATCAACTTTATCCTTCATCTCTGCATAGAGGTTTTCCAGTACAATATAATTGATATCCGTTCCCAGATGGCGCACAGAAGCATCGAGGAGATTCAGCTTGTTCTGCAGGCAGAGTTTTTTCAAATGTGTTCCTGCTGTCGAGTACATCTTCGTCCCCTCACCGCCGTACTTCATATTGATCTCGTCCACATACTCCATCAGCTCAATCGCCTTAGCTTTGCCAATATGCTCATACAGCGTTCCGCCAAAATCATTTGTAATATTATACTTTCCATCCGAGAAAGCGCCCGCGCCGCCAAATCCGCTCATGATCGAACAGCTCCGGCATTTGATACAGCTCTTGACCTTGTCGCCATCAATCGGACAGTACCGCTTGTCAAGCGCATGCCCAGACTCAAAAACCGCTATTTTCAGATCACGCTTTCCGTTCATCATCTCATATGCCGAGAATATTCCTCCCGGCCCTGCCCCTATTATAATCACATCATAACGCATATTTTAAACCTCGCTTTCTGTAAAAAATGTGTCTGCCAATACACTGACCTAATCCCCTCAAATAACTGCTATATCAACCGCAGTTTCCTACGCATTCCTTATTGGGGCGTGTGAGTCACTTAACATCTTCTTCAGGTACTCATATCTAAGGCGCTTCTCCTCTTTTGCAAAATGCGTCTCCCGGGACTGCCGGGGATTATCTTCGTATCTTAAAATTTCATTGCCGAACTGCTCGCTTGTCAGGTCAAAGCAGCAGTCGCCGACTACATTATAACAATGATAATTTCCGTCTTGCCTGCGTATTCCATATACTTCACCCCCAAAGATATCCTGCGCCAAAAATGCGGTGATGGAACACTGTCCCAGCGTCTTATTCTCTGGTGTCCATTGATCGCGCATTCTTGGTGCACAGGTCTTGGCACACCAGATTTCTGACAACGCATCATACAAATCAAGCGGTGTATTGATTCCCTTATATTGGTCTGTTACCGCCTGCACATTTGCCTGTTCCCATCCATAAAACTTGTAATCTTTCATCTCTGCCTCTCTTTCCAGGGCATTTCCAAACACGCCCTTGTCCACTATATAACAATTCCATCAAGATGGTCACACTCATGCTGTATGATCTGTGCGGTCCAGCCGGAATATTTCTGTTTCTGCTTTTTCCATCCAGAGTCCAAAAACTCCACCTCAATATCCTGATATCTTGTTGTGGGACGCACTCCGCTGAGAGACAGACAGCCCTCCTCGGTTTTGTAAGCCCCGGTTTTTTTCGTGATCACCGGATTGATCATCGGCACATTCATAAATCCCATATTTACTACAATGATCCGCTTCTTCACGCCGATCATGTTTGCCGCCATTCCGACGCAGCCGGCTTCATTCGCCTTCAGTGTATCGAGCAGATCCGTTACCACCTGTTGATCTGACCTGGTCGCCGGCTCTGATTTTTGACTTAGAAAAAAGGTATCCTTCATTATCGGCTTCACCACGATTATCCTTCCTCGCTTTCTATGTATTCGTAACATTCAGCCTTGCAGAACTATTCAGAAAAAACCTTAACTGCAATCCTCCTTTGCCATGATCCCCCTCCTCCATCTTCCAATATTCATACTATATTTTTAGTGTATCATAACAGCTGCACTGCGTAAAGAATACCATCTCAAATATTTCTTACTGAAAAATACAAAAAACTGCCCTCACTGGTCAGGACAGTTTTTTGTTTATAATGAACCTATTGATTTTATCCTTCAATCTGAATATACCTGCTCTCCTCAATGGCTGGTTTTGCTTCCTTCTTTGGCACAGTCACTTTCAGGATGCCATCCTCAAATCTCGCCTTGATATCCTCCTGTGTGACTTCCTCACCGACATAGAAGCTTCTGCTGCATGTTCCATAATATCTCTCGCGACGGATATATTTGCCGTTCTCATCCTTCTGGTCATTATTCTGGCTCGTCTCGGCATTGATGGTCAAATATCCGTTCTTGAGCTCCGCCTTCACATTTTCCTTCTTGCAGCCCGGAAGATCAATATCCAGCTCATAGCCATTATCATTTTCCTTGACATCTGTTCTCATGATGCCTGTGGAAGTATTGTAGTGGGAAGCTGTCCTCATCGGACGGGCAAAATCCTCAAAGAAATCATCAAATAAACTCTCTCCAAAAATACGATTCATTACATTTGAACTTGGTAATAACATAAACCATTCCTCCTTTAAAATAATTATTCCTGTTAAGCCGCTCTTGTGGCTGTTGTTTTATTTGTTATATATGTGTTATAACATACTTATTAGCACTCGTCAAGAGGGAGTGCTAATAATAATTCTAAACTTTTTGTAAAGTCCAATTTTATACAAGCTGTAGCTACTTTATTTTACCCTTTACGATCAAGAAATATTCCGTTTGACACAAGATTGCCAAAAAATTTGATATTATGTACAGAAAAGGTACCCCAATATTTTAAGGTACCTCTCCAACTTTTAAAGATTAATTGTTTTTTCGATTCTCTGAACTTCTTTTTCTGTCCGTTCAAAGCTGCTGTGGTTATAGATATTCATTGTAATGCTTGCATCCGTATGTCCTAAAATATTCTGTAGTGCCTTAACGTCCATTCCCAACGCTGCATAATGTGTACACATTGCGTGCCTTAATACGTGTGCAGATATATGAGTATAGTTTCCTCTGGATATGCCTTATCTAAATTTTATTTTGGGTGCAAGATAGGCGCCTTAAATATCAGAAAATTCTGCAGATTTATGCAGCAACGGGATAAGTGCGCCCTAAAAGCGGCAACGGCATAAAAATATATGGAAATACTCCTGCAAATAAATATCTGATACCCACATAATCTATACTCCACAAGTAAATTTCAACAATATATTCAATTTTCAAGGTTCCTGGTCAGAAAAGGGACTTATTTTTTACCCTTTTGACGGTCTAATCATAAAATGGAAGAAAAAAGTATATGGTTATCAAAGAAACATTGTACTAGTTT
>JAIEEY010000344.1 GCA_029067205.1 Lachnospiraceae bacterium | reverse complement strand
CTGGAGTTTTTTGACCAACTGGCGATGTGTGATGAGCATCTTATGGAGGAATTTCTTGAATGTGAAAAAATAGAAAATGGCAGTATCAGGGATGCGATCATGGGGAGGAAGATTTTCCCATGCCTCTTTGGTTCGGCATTGAGGCAGGAAGGGGTAGACGAGCTTTTAGGGATCCTGGAATGTTTTATGGGAGAAAAAGATTACCCGGAGATATTTGGGGCGAGGATATTTAAGATATCACATGATGAACAGAACAACCGTCTTACATATATGAAAGTCACAGGAGGGATCCTGAAAGTAAAATCCACATTATCGGGCGGGGATTGGAGTGAAAAGGCTGACCAGTTGAGGATCTATTCTGGAAATCAGTATAAGGTTGTCAATGAAGCGTGTGCTGGAATGGTCTGTGCAGTTACAGGATTAAAAAGCACATTTTCAGGAGAAGGCATTGGGTATGAGGATGAAATTGAAGTACCTGTTTTGGAACCTGTGTTGAATTATAAATTGATCTTATCAAACGAATGTAATATACATGAGTTTTACAAGAAATTATGCATACTTGATGAGGAAGACCCGCAGCTCCATATTGTGTGGAATGAACAGCTGAATGAAATCCATGTGCAGCTTATGGGTGAAGTCCAGCTCGAGGTGCTAAAGAGTCTCATTGCAGACAGGTTCCATGTTGAAGTTGATTTTGGTGCTGGAAATATTATATATAAGGAAACGATCGTAGAACCAGTAGTTGGAATTGGTCATTTTGAACCGCTCAGGCATTATGCTGAGGTACATCTTCTTATGGAGCCTTTGGAGAGAGGGAGCGGGCTTGAATTTGTGTCAAAGTGCAGTGATGATATTCTGGATAAAAACTGGCAAAGGTTAATTTTAACACATTTGGAAGAAAAGAAGCATATAGGGGTTTTGACGGGATCTGAGATCACGGACATGAGAATATCAGTGATCTCGGGGAGAGCGCATCAGAAACACACTGAAGGGGGCGATTTCAGGCAGGCGACCTACCGGGCAGTAAGAAATGGTATGAAAAAGTCAAAAAGTATTTTACTGGAACCGATTTATGCATTTCGTATTGAGATTCAACAAGAATTTATTGGACGTGTAATGACAGATATCCAACAGAGGAATGGTAAGTTTGAACCGCCGACCATTGAAAATGAAATGGCAGTGATTCATGGAACTGCACCTGTGATCTGTATGCAGGATTACCAATTAGAGATCAATTCATTTAGTCATGGAAAAGGAAAAGTTTTCTTCATGCTGAATGGCTACGATTTATGTCATGACGCAGAAGAAATCATATTAAAAAATGGGTATGATTCAGAAAGTGACATAGATAATCCAACAGGCTCTGTCTTTTGTTCGCATGGTGCGGGATATTATATAGAATGGAGCAAAGTTGCAGATTTTGCACACATAAAAGATAAATTGACCGATATGAATAATAGAGAAAATAATCCAGACCAAACAAGTCAATATATAACAAGGAAGGAATCTGACTTTGGAGATGCCTTTATTGCGCAGGAAGAAATCGATGAAATATTTGAAAGGACTTTTGGGAGTGTAAAACGAAAGAGGAGAGGATGGGGTAAGACAATTGCATCATCAACAGATAAGCAAAGTGGTTCTTTAGCATCAGAAAAGATAATTAAAAATGAAAGAAAAGATTCATATTTGTTGGTAGATGGATACAATATTATTTTTGCATGGAAAGAATTGAATGATCTGGCAAAAATCAATATTGACAGTGCGAGGGATAAGCTGATGGATATCATGTGTAATTATCAGGGTTATAAGAATGTGAATTTGATACTTGTGTTTGATGCATATAAGGTTCATGGAGGTCAGGGATCTGTTTTAAAATATCATAATATTCATGTGGTTTATACCAAGGAAGCGGAAACTGCGGATCAGTATATCGAGAAAGTGACAAATCAGATAGGAAAGAAATATGATGTCACTGTTGCGACATCTGATCGTTTAGAACAAATGATTGTGTGGGGACAAGGGGCAAAACGTCTGTCGGCAAATGGACTTAGGGATGAGATTGAGCAAATTGATAGGGAAATAAAAGAGAAAAGCGAGAGCATCAATAGGAATCAAAAAAGTAGTTTTTTATTGGACAATATTTCAGAGGATTCCATGAATGCGATTAAAAATATGATGTAGGAGGAGCTTGTTTTATGAATGATATAGTCAGGCATAAAGTAAAACATAATCTGAATAGAATAAAAATATCTATAAAGTGGGTAGTATTTTCCATAATATCTGGAATTGTTGTGGGGACAGCAGGGACATTATTTTATTTTTCCATGTCATTTGTTACAAAATTAAGGGGAAACTATCCATGGATTTTATATTTTCTGCCGATAGGAGGTTTACTCATTGTAGGAGCTTATCGTTTGATGCATGATGAAAATGATACAGGTACAAATCTTGTATTATCGGCGATACATTCTGGGGATCATTTACCGCTTAGAATGGCACCCTTAATAT
>JAIEEY010000343.1:515-3257 GCA_029067205.1 Lachnospiraceae bacterium | reverse complement strand
GGGGATATTCTGCGTCCAATCAGACAAATCGTGATCTGTCAACTAATATAGATGTTATTTGAAACACGCCAAAATTTATTTCCAGAAATTGCAGTCTTGGGGAATAATAGGTAATATTGCTGAAAAGGGGCGTCGGGAGGTACTTCCACAATCTATAGAAGAAATACCGGATGATTTGAAAGATATTTTATCTCGCTATAATATTTCTGATGATAAGATAATGGAGGCTATTAGCAAAAGAGTGAAACAGTAATAATATTTGTTTTACCTTTAAGGATGGGACGAAGATTAAAGTGTAAATCCCCTGCGGCGAATATGCCCGTAGGGGATATTTTCTTGATGGATAAACTGGCACTTGTCGCATAAATCATATTTCAAAATTTTAGGATAATTAACGTTTATCATCTACATCTATGATTTCTCCGACAAACATATAATGCGTTTGCCAATCACCATTTACATCGGGAGGATATACTGTTGGACTTGCCTTGTAATATTCGTGAATTGCCTCGTTCAAGTCTTCTTTTATAAACTCATGCTGATAAAGTTTCTTGCAGAGAAAAGTTAGTTCTGCTTCTTTATACCCTACACTCTTACCTATAGAAATAGGGGTAAGTCCTGCGCCTTTCACTTTGTCCTCATTGCGCCCGGAATGAGTTCCCATGTAACCCAAAGCCTTTCGATACTCTTTCGGAAAAAAGCTGACGGTAAAAGTATCATTCATTTTAAGAAATTCACAGGTATAGCGAGAAGGATAGACATATACTGTCACAATAGGTCCTACGCTTCCTGCCTTTGCCCAAATATTTCCCAAACTGCCCCATCCGACAGTGCAGCCATTAAAATGTCCAATATTTCCAGCGGTCACCAAAGCCATTTGATGGCTAAACATTTCGAAAACCTTATATTCTTTTTGCTCAAACTCTTTCATCGCACTTACCTCTTTTCAAAATCCGATTAATAAATTTATTATACCATAAAGACATGGACATTTCTACTGTTTTGTCCAGTCATTGCAGATTTGAACCCTCCCCCTACAAGGAAAAATCTAAAAGTATGCCAAAATCAAAAGGTTTAGAGCAAAATCGAATTGCATCAAAGACAGCGTTTACATAGACAATGGCTATACTGGGACGAATTTTAACTGTCCCGGTGTCCAGAAAATGCTTCCATGGTAGGAAACTCGATTACATGTATTATTGTAAAAGATTTTACACGGTTTGGGAGAAACCTGCTTGACGTAAACGATTACCTCGAATGATAGTAAAAACAGTCTTGGTAGTGTGGTCAGCTTGGATGTGTCTTTAAAAGCTATGGTCTATGAAATGTACAGCCGCAACATATCGGAGAAGATATGCAGTGTACAGCAGGCTAAAATGAAAAAGGGGGAATACCTGTGCTCCATTGCTTTTTTGGTTATAAGAAGTCAGAAACCGTAAAAACAGGCTAGAGATCAACGAAGAAGTCGCCGCCATTGGAAGCCAACAAGAAGCGTATTAATAGTACAACAAAGACGAATTTGCTTCATGAAAATGAAAATGTAAGCTACAAGGTAGTTAGTTATTCATCATACTGGTTAGTTAAAAAGTATAACAGGGAGATCGAAGATTTAGAATAAGTGGATAGGATTTCGCTCTTTATGGGCGAAGTTCAGTTTGTTCTTTTTTGTTCATAATAAAATCTTGCAAATACTCTGCTATCTTTTCTTGCGGGGTATGTGCCCATTGGTTATAATAAGTATGCAAAGTCAAGGATACTGTACTGTGCCTATACGACATGAACGATTTGGCGAAAGTATAGAGAAATGGCTTGAAATCAAGGGATTTTGGGATTGGAGAGATTCACCGGGGCGACTGGTGAACCTCTCTTTTTGGGCTTTTTTGATACCGCTGATAACATGGTGATTGCGGATAGAAAGATACAATTTGGAAAAACTTCGACTTTTGCCCAAAGTTCAATTTGGCCAAATTGTATAGGTTGTGTCAGACTGTTTGGAGTTTAGCTAAGGGTTTGCAAAATTTGTAGTTTATGGTATTCTATATATGAAATAATAAATAGGAAAGAGCTTGGTGTTTTGAGCGCTTTTTCTGTAGTTGGGCATTAAGTTATTGCTTTTTTATAACATAGAAAGAAATGTACAAAGGGGCTTGGAGATTACATGAATCGAAAACAAAGAAGAGAACTTGCGAGAAGAGTTAATCGTATAGATGATCCTGACTTTAGGAGGAGACTATTTGGCTCTATTTTGACATCATCAGGTACTGAGAAAGAAATTTTAAATATGCAGGGGGTATTATCAGAGCGTTTACACGGAATGTTTTTTCCAAAATCGGTTAAAACACTAGGAATTTGTGTTCCAGGAATAAATACAGAAATGGACTATACACAATCTTTATGTTATGCAATAAGGTTATGTGAAGTCTTCCATAATGAACTATCTGAGTATGTTAGATTTAAAAACGCATATGAGAATTGTGTATTTTCACATAACTATGCAGAAGCCGAAGGTATAATCAATGAAATGCAAGATAGAATAGGGTGCTCATTGTGGTTATGTGGTCAACGACTTATTCTGGCGGAACAGAGTGATGGATTAGAAGGTAATAAAAAACTGTTAGCTTATTATATTGATAAAAAATCCAAGAATATGGTTATTAACACTTTGTTAGAGTTCTTAAGTTATCGAGCAGAAGAAAATACAAGTTTAAATAATTATAATGAAAAAGTTGATAAGTTTTTAAA
>JAIEEY010000343.1:0-505 GCA_029067205.1 Lachnospiraceae bacterium | reverse complement strand
TTTTTAAAACATTTTGAAAAAGATGACATTATATACAACTATTTTTCATATAAATTATATTTAGATAAATTTGATTTTACAGATGATATGAGAATTGCTCTTCAGGTTGATAGCCAATTTTCAATGATTGATTTATTTAATTCTCTTATTGAGATACTGCAGCGATCTGTGGCTAATAAAGTTAAACTTGAAAGTAGTATTATTAATGAGATGCAAGTTCTTAATGAGAGTATCCATGACTTCAGAATAGATAACCTTATTATGTTCAATGGAATAAATGTGCATCCTGCTCTAAGAAAGGATTTATTAGAGATCATTGAATTATATACAAAACAAGATTATGAGAAAGCTATTGATAATCTTTCGCATTACTTGGCGAATAATCAAAATGATTTTCAAATGTGGATTTTATATGTAAAATGCCACATATTGTCTGGAAAAAAACTTGCCAATTCTAATGATATGATTTGCGATTTTTATTCGATATATTCATTAGATGAAAACT
>JAIEEY010000342.1 GCA_029067205.1 Lachnospiraceae bacterium | reverse complement strand
CTTACACATTCATCTGTTTCATCATTTCCAAAACCTTCTATGTCTGATGCGCTTTTTCTTATTGAATTCCTGAAAGTATTCTTTGCACCAAACCCGGTTTTTAACCATTCAAAAGATACATTAAATCGTAAAGCAATTGAATTTACAAGTAAATCAGACGGAATCTCCTTTCCAGATTCAACCATACTTATATATGCTCCAGAAACAAAAAACAATTTGCCAAAGTCAACCTGTTTCATTTTGTTACTAATACGTATTTCTTTTATTCTAGTACCTATTGTATTCATATTCTCTCCTTATTAAGTATTCTTAATTTTTGTGTTGACTTTTTAATAATACTTAGTTATACTATATTTAACAAGTGAATTATAACATTTATTTATATTTTTTTAAATAATGTTCTTAAGAATACTTAGTTGGAAAGGCGGTGAAATTTTTGGCGGGTAAATCAGCTGGTAAAACACCTTTAGGAAAGCTTATTTTAAGAGAACTATATCTTCAAGGGAGAAATCAACGCTGGCTAGCTGAGCAGATAGGAGTTAATCCAAATCATATTTGTGTACTTCTTTCAAAAACTAAATTTCCTAGATCGGACACATTACTTAAAATTTCAAAGTCATTAAACATTGATATAGCAGAACTATACAAGGCTATTGAGGAAAGTGGCAAAGATTAATTATAACCGTCAAGGAAGGAAAGGAGATGACGTGGTGTGGTTATCAACCAAAGAAGCTGCCCGATTATTGGGTTATGAGGAAAGCGGAGTCAGGAAAAACGCTATCAAAAAAAACAAATATGAATTTCGGCGTGTTCCGCATTCTATGGGACGTGGTGGGAACAAAATTGAAATTCTTTTGGAATCCCTTCCAGAATACGCACAAAAAGCATATCTAGATCAAATAGGTGGAGAACGTCTTCCCGTTTCTGATACGGCTTGCACCTATTCAATACATCCTGATACGGATGCTGGACTTGAGACGGAATATCCTGACAACTACAGTACTAACGCCCAGAAGGAGCGGGGCGCACTTAAGGTTCAGATTGTGGCAGAATTTAGGTTGTTTAGAAAGTTTGCTTTACAAGACGGTATTAAGTCAGAGACTAAAATCAAACAAAATTTTTTACAAGACTGGAATGTCAAAAATCCAGACAACACAATATCACAAAGTACACTTTATTCATTATTAGAAAGAGCAAAGGAGGAAGGAGTTCAACAGCTTGTAGATAAGCGTGGCGGGCATAACAGGGGTAATTGTTCTATTCCGCCAAAGTATCAGCAATACTTCAAAGTATTGTATCTGCAGTCTTCAAAACCAAGTGTCAGTCAATGCTACAGGGAAACTTTAGCATATGCACGTTACAATGGGGAGAAAGATACACTTCCAAGTGAAAGTGTGTTTCGCAGGTTCACCAAGTCAATTACTCGTTCAGAGATCGCATTAAGACGCGGCGGAAAAATCCAGTATCAGAACGATGTAGAAAGTCATTGTCTGAGGGATTATTCCACCATACTTCCAAACGACTATTATGTTAGTGACCATCACCTGATGGATGTATTTGTAAGATATCAGGACCAAAATGGAAAGTGGCGTGCAGCAAGGCCGTGGGGAAGTTATGTAATGGATGTGCGGACACGGAAAATTTTAGCATGGTATATCCGTTTGGAATCTCCAAATGCAGACGTTGTTTTATACGTCTTTAAACTGGCAATAGAGAAATACGGCGCACCAAGATATGTATATCTGGACAACGGCAAGGATTATAGGGCAAAGGATTTATTTTATATCTCTTCAAAGAATGATGAAGAAAAAATACTCGGCAATTTAGCTAAAAGTTTGGATATAGAACCTAAATTTACACTGCCTTATCATGGACAGTCCAAAAACATAGAAAGATTTTTTAGGACACTTGAAGAATCATTTGGCAAGATGTGGCGTACATATGCGGGAAGTGACGCCAAGAAAAGACCAGAGGATCTTAAGAATCTAGATATAATGAAATATCCGACATTAGAGCAATTTAAAGAGGGACATGATGATTATATAGAGTTCTATAATAACCAGAAGCATAAAGGGGATTCTATGGAAGATAAATCACCTAATTACTGGTATTATAAACTTTTAGCTGAACATCCAGAAAATCCGCAAAGAATGGTTCCTAAAAAATCACTGCTTTTTTATACGCTGCGTGTCAAAGGAACACGGGTAATCCAGCAGGATGGAATTCGGTTTAACAACGATTTCTATACCTGTACAGCAGCCGAAACTTACGAAGGACGTAAAGTGCTTGCAAAATACAGTCCAATGGAACCAGATGTATTATACATTTTTGACACGGAAAACAATTATATGTTTACAGCACTAAAGAAAAAGAAATACAGTTATGGAGCAGAACCAGAAGAATTTAAGGAAATGCAACAGTTCAAAAAGGAATCCACGGAACTTGCCCTGCAGAATGCTACGACTGATGATGACATCAAAAGTGTAAGCAATACCTTAACAAGAATACGTCTGCTTAAAGAATCTGTGGAACAGACTGTTGAACCAGTAAATAATGCACGTCAGATAATAATGAACCCTAAAATTGAGGAGAACGCAAGAAAGGCGGCACTTTCGATTCCAGAAAGAAGAGCAGAGGAAGCGGAACAGAGAGCCAGAAGCAGAAAAAGGGCACAGGAAGAAAATACGAAACAGAAAGAGTTTTTTGACAACTTCAATAATAAGTTCAGTCAGGACTTTTTCAACAAAAAAACTGTGGAAGGAGAATAGTATGAAAAAACTAAAGGTAGCAAACACACAGGCACTTAAAGACACTATTGTAGCAGTCAGTTTTGCCGCCGTACTGGTGATATATCATTGATATATGGCGAAGCTGGGCTAGGGAAAACAGTAGCATTAAAGGAATATGTCAAAAAGTATCCTAAGACAATCTATATTGAACTTAAAGATTGCGACCGCACAACTAAAGGGGTATGTGAAAGGATTCTAACCTATGTCGGAAAAGAATCACATGGAACAGATCGCTTCCTTGTGGATACAATTATTGAATATCTTGACAAGAATCCAAGACTTATCATTATTGATGAAGCTCAGCATTTATCAGTCCGGGCAATCGAAAATATACGGGCAATAAATGATGTTACGGAATCCGGTATTGTATTGTGTGGAAATCCTACAATATATAACAGGATGCATGGCAAGGGACAGGCACACTTTGCACAGCTTTACAGCCGGATCGGCATTAAGCGCAATATTCTTGAACCATCCATAAATGATATATCTGAAATCTTCAAAGATTATTCGCTGGATAAAGAAAGCATAAAATATCTTTATACAACATCTCTTGATTATGGTGGGATAAGAAACTGTGTCAAGGTTTTCAATATAGCCCTGCAGGTTAAGGGGGATGAAAAAGAACCTCTTAGTATTGAACACCTTCGATCAGCCGGAAAGCTTAGAAATGGAGAACAATAAAAAGAGGTAGATATAATGTTGGGAGCGGCAACTCCCAATATTATTATAGCCCATAACCTTATCTTTAACAAGCAGTTATTTTCTATGTTAATAGGAAAGTTTTAGGACAACGGAAAGGTGGTTCATGATGAGAACTGTTACAAATTTTGATAAGAATACAATAACAGTGGATGAACAAGAACTTCTGGAAAATTACAGGGTGCTTGGTAAACATGAAAAATATGCAGTACAACAGATGATAGCATATCAGCAGTTTAAAAGGGTATGTAATGAATATAATGCCTCCTCGCAGGAAGAGCAAGGGAACCATGGAACAAAGCAGAATAGCAATATCATTCATTTCAAGGCATCAACAGTATAACAAAGATGAACATACAGTGACACAGAGCATTAAGATTTTGGAGGGAATACCATGCAGGATAGTTTCAGATACTTAGATTTTGATGAAGAATTAAACATTTCAAAAGACAACATAGGCAGGATTATTGACCTTGCATTAAAGGAATCCAATACTGACACTTATGGAAAGGAAACGCATGAATACATAAATTTTGTTTGTCGGAAAATGACAGCAGACCACAATATATCTGAACAGGCTCAAAGGGAACTGTCGGATTATGGCTGTGATATTGCAAACATGGCGGGCGATTATTCGTTCCAGAAAGGTTTCAAGGAAGGTGTCAGGCTTTTCCGTACACTCATGAGCTTATAGCGATATGCTTATAACCGCGTTAGCACGCGTGCTAACGCGGTTATAATAATTTCATTGATATTTTTATCGACTACTTACCTAAAAGCCCTGTATGGCGATTCTATGCAGGGCTTTTTCTTTGGACTTTTATAAATTATTGGGTTATCCGAAGTCTGAAATCCATTTTTTATGTCATGATGACAAAATTTTAGCCCTGATTTGTAACGCGTTAAAATGTATGTTTTTGATTATCATTATTATTGTCAAAAAGTATAACTTATAAAGTGGAAAAGTAATAGTTCATTTAATAAATCATTATTGTTGGTATTTTCTAAATGTGTCAGAATCTGGCACATTTGAATTACAATATCATCACGGCGAAAAATTTTCCTGTATGATATCAGTGCGGAATGTGCTAAACTAATTGACAAATTTTTGAAACTTTGTTATAC
>JAIEEY010000341.1 GCA_029067205.1 Lachnospiraceae bacterium | reverse complement strand
GTTTAAGCTTGCTGTCAAGACGATTGCAAAGCATCATGGACTGCATGGGACATTTATGCCAAAGCCAAGGATGGAATTTTGCGGTTCAGGCATGCATATCAATATGTCTCTGCGCAAGGATGGCAGGAATATTTTTGATGATCCTGCTGATGAAAATGGATTGAGCAGGGAAGCATATTATTTTATGGGGGGATTGATGAAGCATGTAAAGGGCATCTGTGCAGTGACGAATCCTCTGGTAAATTCCTATAAAAGACTGCGCCCCGGATTTGAAGCGCCTGTGTATATTGCGTGGAGCACACTGGGGGCAAACACGTTGATCCGGGTGCCAAATATACGCGGAGAGCACACGAGAATCGAGCTTAGGAGTCCTGATCCCTCTGCCAATCCTTATCTTGCGATTGCATCATGTCTGATGGCAGGGCTTGACGGCATCAGGAACAAGATTGAGCCTGAGGCAAAAGTGATGGACAACATCAATGTGATATCGGAGAAAGAAGCCGAGCAGCGCGGAATCAGGAAGCTCCCGACAGATTTGCTGGAGGCGTGCGGGGAGATGAAGAAGGATCCGCTTCTGCGCGGACTCTTGGGGGACCGTGTGTTTGAGCAGTACTATGATTCCAAGCTTGCAGCGTGGAAGGAGTATGATGCCCAGGTGACAAAATGGGAGATCGAGTCCTATCTGTATAAAATATAAGTACACTTTTTGATGAGCACGACATTTATTTCAGTGTGATTTGGAGGTGTACGATTGACAAATATTATAGTAGTTTTTGCCAGGATAGAAGATGCCAAGAGCATCAAAAATATCCTGGTCAAAAACGGATTTGGCGTGACAGCGGTTTGTACCTCCGGAGCGCAGGCATTAGGCTATGCCGATGAATTTCACGATGGTATCGTCATAGCGGGGTATCGTCTTACGGACATGATCTGTGTCAGGGTTAAGGAGAGCCTGCCCAAAGGCTTTGAGATGGTGGTTATGGCATCGCAGAGGGTTCTCGCAGACGTGGTTGGAAGTGGCATCATCGGACTGGCAATGCCACTCAAGGTACATGAGCTGGTCAATACAGTTGACATGCTGTCACAGGGGATTGTCCGGCGCAGGAAGAAACGAAGGGAAAAACCGACAGTCCGCAATGAAAAAGAAGTTTTTACCGTAGAGAATGCAAAGCAGCTTCTGATGATGAGAAACAATATGACTGAGGAGGAGGCGCACCGATACCTGCAGAAGCACAGCATGGACAACGGCACGAGCATGGTGGAGACAGCGCAGATGGTATTGGCTTTGAAATAAAAATAGTGGAGGAGGTAAGGATATGAATATCGTTTTATTGTCGGGCGGTTCGGGGAAGCGTCTCTGGCCTTTGTCTAATGAGATTCGGTCAAAGCAGTTTCTGAAGCTGCTCAGCGATGCGGACGGCGGTCATGAATCCATGGTGCAGCGCGTGTACCGGCAGATCGCACAGGCTGGTATCAATGCGGATATCGTGGTGGCGACGTCCGCCACGCAGGTCGAGTCGATCAGGGGGCAGCTGCCAAATGACGTGGATATCGTGGTGGAGCCTGAGCGCAGAAATACGTTTCCGGCGATTGTGCTTGCGGCGTCGTACCTGGAATCGAGGAAGAAAATGAATCCAGAGGAGACGGTGATTGTACTTCCGGTAGATCCTTATGTGGATGTGGAGTATTTTGAGACATTTAAGAAGATGGACGAGCGCGTGCAGCAGGGTGGGGCAGACATTGTCCTCATGGGAATCACGCCGTCATATCCCTCTGAAAAATACGGATATATCATACCAGGCGAAGGCGGCGGTGTGACAGGCTTTAAGGAAAAACCAGATGAGACATCTGCAAGGGAGTTGATTGGGAAGGGCGCGCTCTGGAATGCGGGTGTATTTGCCTTCAAATTAAAGTATCTGATGGGTATTGCTGATAAGTATGTGCAGAGCAGGGATTTTTCTGATGTGGTGGATCACTATGCAGACTTGAAAAAAGACAGCTTTGACTATGAGGTTGTCGAGAAGGCGCACGCACTTGCAGTCGTTCCATACAGTGGTGCATGGAAGGATATCGGAACATGGAATACGCTGACGGAGGAGATGAGGGAGGAAAGCATCGGCGATGTCATTATGGGCGAGGAGTGTGTCAATACCCATGTGGTCAATGAACTCTCAATTCCGGTCGTGGTGCTTGGTACGCAGAACCTTGTTATTGCAGCAGGGCAGGACGGGATCCTTGTGTCGGACAAGCACAAGAGTTCGTATATTAAGCCGCATGTGGAGAATATTGACAACCGCCCAATGTATGAGGAGCGGCGCTGGGGTGAGTACAAGGTGTATGACTACAGCAAATATGCTGACGGGACAAAATCGCTCACAAAGCATGTCACCGTCAATGCAGGGTGTGCACAGGACTATCATGTGCATAAGTACAAGGATGAGGTTATCACAGTGGCGAATGGACAGGGAGAGCTTGTCATAGACGGCTGTCTGATGAAGCTTTCGCGCGGCGACACCATTTCTATCAGGAGAGGGCAGAAGCATGCGATCAGGGCTTTTGAGGATCTGCAGCTGATATCGGTACAGATCAGTGAGGACAACACGGAAGGTGATACAGAGGTTCTCAACTGGAGCTGGGCAACGTTAGAATAGCGTTTCCTGTCTGGGAGATGATTGGAAAGGATAATAAGAATATGAAATTTACGAAAATGCATGGTTGTGGAAATGACTATGTCTATGTGAATGGTTTTACAGAGCATATCGATGCGGACAGGAAGCCGGGGCTTGTGAGGCGGCTCAGCGACAGGCATTTCGGCATCGGCGGGGATGGCGTTATTTTTATCAATCCGGGGAAGAATGCCGAATTTGAAATGGAAATGTACAATGCAGACGGAACGAGGGCGCAGATGTGTGGAAACGGTATCCGCTGTGTGGCAAAATACGTCTATGATTATGGTCTTACAGACAAGACAAATATTACAATTGAGAGTTGTGGCAAGGTAAAGTATCTGGAACTTATGCTCGGAAGTGACAACAAAGTATCGACTGCGAGAGTCAATATGGGAGCACCTATCCTGAATGCGGCAGAGATACCAGTTCTTTCAAACAACGATCAGGTCATCAGTGAAGAGATCGAGGTAAACGGGCAGGGCTACAAGATGACCTGTGTGTCCATGGGGAATCCCCATGCGGTTGTTTTTATAGATGATGTTTTAGATGGGAACAAATTGAATAAAAAAGATTATGAGATGAAAGATTTTGATATAGAAGCAATTGGACCGTATTTCGAAAATCATGCACGTTTTCCGGAGCGGACGAACACAGAATTTGTGAGGGTTATTGACCGAAACAACGTGCAGATGCGTGTGTGGGAGCGCGGTACAGGGGAGACTCTCGCCTGCGGAACCGGGTGCTGTGCAACTACCGTAGCATGTGTGTTAAATGGTCTGACAGATACGAAAGTAAATGTCCAAGTGCTTGGCGGCGGGATTTTGTGTGAGTGGGACAGGCAGGACAATCTTGTTTATATGACAGGTCCTGCAGTTACTGTATTTGACGGTGAGATTGATGATAAGATGATAGTTCGGGAGGAAATCTGAGATGCTTTTCCCAAGTGAGGTTTTTTTGTTCGTATTTTTGCCGATTGTGCTGGTGGTTTACTATGCATTGTTGAGGAAGACAAAAATGCTGAAAAATATATTTCTGCTGGCGGTGAGTCTTTTTTTCTATGCATGGGGTGAACCAACCTTTGTATTTCTGATGATTGGAACGATTCTGGTCAACTGGCTTTTTGGCATCGCGGTGGATGCGTTTCGTGATAAAAAGGCAGTGGTGAATCTTCTGTTCGTGCTGCTGGTGCTGGTAAATATCGGTACACTGGGCTGGTATAAGTACAGTGAGTTTACGGTGCTGCAGATTAACCGTTTTCTGCACACGAATATACCAGTGCCGATTGTACCGCTGCCAATTGGTATTTCCTTTTATACATTTCAGGCGATGTCATATGTGATTGATGTGTACAGAAATCGGGGAAAAGTACAGAAAAATCCGCTGCAGGTAGGGCTTTATATCGCGCTGTTTCCACAGCTGATCGCGGGACCGATTGTCCGGTATGAGACGATTGCAGAGCAGATTCAGAACAGGGTTGAGAATTTCGGGGATTTTTCGGCAGGTGTCACCAGATTCTGTATCGGTCTTGGCAAGAAGGTATTGATTGCCAACAACATGGCGTTGATTGCAGACAATGCATTTGGACTGATCATCAATGGTGAGTTCCAGGCATCAATGGGTATGGCCTGGCTTGGCGCGGTCGCGTACACGCTGCAGATCTTTTTTGATTTTTCCGGATATTCAGATATGGCAATCGGTCTGGGGCAGATGTTTGGATTTCATTTTGAGGAGAACTTCAATTATCCATATATCTCCAGGACGGTGTCCGAGTTTTGGCGCAGGTGGCATATTTCGATGCAGACGTGGTTTCGGGATTACGTGTATTTTCCGCTGGGCGGCAGCAGGGTTTCCAAGCCAAGGATGATCCTGAATATCTTCGTCGTGTGGCTGTTGACTGGAATGTGGCATGGTGCGAACTGGACTTTTATTGCTTGGGGATTGATGTATTTTGTGATCCTTATGTTCGAAAAACTGACAGGGCTGGGCAAGAAGGAGTACTGGTGGGGGCACATCTATACCATGGTTCTTGTCATCATCGGCTGGGTAATCTTCCGCTCGACGGGAATGGGGAATGCCTTTTTATACATCAAGGCAATGTTTGGCATCGGTGCCAAGGGAATTATTGACAAAGCGGTATGGGCATATATCGCACAGAACTGGATATACTTTGTATTTGCAATCCTTGGCTGCGCACCAATCATGCCCTTAATAGACGACAAATGGAAGAATAGCCGGTTATGGCAGGTTGTGTATACCGCAGGCATCATTGTGTGCCTGGTTGTCAGTGTGTCGTTTATCAGCAATAATGCATACAATCCGTTTATCTACTTTAATTTCTGATGGATTGACGTAGTGCAGGACAATTATACAGTTCTTGGAAAGGACAGGATATCAAATGAAGAACAGAGACAAATGGATCACAATCGCGTTTCTTGTCTTTATACTGGTGATACCTCTTGTGACTGTGGCGAGGAACGTGCTGCCGCATCAGCAGGGTGAGGGGCTCTCAGAGGCGGAGAAGGCGGTATTGGAGCAAAACGGAACTTTGACAGGTGACAAGACAACACAGACAGTGGGCGCTGCGGGGGACGAGACAGGACAGGGCAGTTTGGTTAAGGAGCCCGGATTTGTGAGGCTTCAGAAAAGTATCGACAGTTTTACGGATGGTCTGTTTGGGCGGACAAAACTGATCGCCTTTAATACAGGACTCACTTCCCTGCTGACCGGCGGAACCTATATTGAATCAACGCAGACACTTAAGGGAAAAAATAACATGTTTTTTTATAAGACGGAGCTTGACGGGAAGCCGATCTGGGATTATATGGGGATCAATCATTTCACAGAGGAGGAGATGGCGGTAATCGCGGCAAACCTGACGGCGACAAGAGAGCATCTGGGGGCAAAGGGAATTGAATTTTATACCATGTGTATTCCCAATAAGGAGATCATCTATGCGGAAAATATGCCTGACACGATCGCGCGGGTAAACGAGGTTTCACGTGGGGAGCAACTGGCTGATTATCTGCATGAGAATACAGATCTTGTGTTTGTCTATCCGAAGGATGCACTTATGGCGAACAAGGATAAGATACAGCTATATTACAGTACGGATTCCCACAGCAACCAGATTGGGGCGTTTGTGAATATGCAGGAATTTTTTAGGACGGTTTATGACACACATGCGGAGATTGATTCCGTAACATTTCGGACAGATGCCACGGATTATGCAGGGGATCTGGTGACAATGGCAGGGCTGACAGAAAAGTATGGTATTGATACGGTATATGTGTTTGAACAGGATACGGCGGACAAAGCGCAGTATCATGACCAGGTTCTGTTATATGTTGGGGATTCCTTTGGAGGGTTTCTGTCACAAGTCTGCAAGGGGTATTACAAGGAAGTGTACTGGGAGGACGCGAGGGATTTCCAGTACAGTATGCTTGACCGGTATGATCCTGACGTTGTGATCTGGGAGCGGGCGGAACGATATTGTGAGGTTTTTTCAGAACCGATCCTGATCAAATGATACGAATCAGCCATAAAAATACAGGGGAAAATACGTATATAGATTATCAGAGGTCTTTGCTTTTTTCCAGAGGGGAGTCAGTGTGGAAGAGAAACAGTTCAGTGCATGCATGCAGCGCATGAAATCCGGCGACAAGGGTGCATTGCACGAAGTCTATGAGGCATATATCGGATATATTTATACGATCGTGCTACAGACCGTATCAAACCGCGAGGATGCAGAGGACGTGACGAGCGAATTTTTTATGAAACTGTGGCGGCTTGCGGATACATATCATGAAGGAAACGGACACAGGGCATGGATGGCGGCGATTGCCAGAAATATGGCAGTGGACCTTCTGCGGAAAACAAAGCGTGAAGTGCTGACAGAGGATTTTACAGACACGGATGCAGAAAGTGCTTCGGATGTGTCTGTTGAACAGGAAGTCATATCGGATATGAGCCTGCGGCAGGCACTCGACACGCTGAAAACAAATGAGCGTGAGGTTGTGCACTTAAAGATCATGGGGGACATGACGTTTCAGGAAATAGCAGATATTCTTAAAGTTCCGCTTGGGACAGTGACTTGGCGTTATCAGAATGCGATTAAGAAGTTAAGGAGATGCGGTTATGAGTAAAAATTTGGAAAGGGAGTACAGGGCATTAGTGAACAGCGAAGTGCCGGATCTGTGGGCTCGTATTGAGGCGGGGCTGGAAGATAAAAAAGCGGCTCCTGAAAAAGCAGATACAGATTTGCACATAACAGATTTTCCAGTAACAGATTCCCAATTGGAAAATATACGGGATAAAAAAGTAAATTTCAAGGTATGGGCAGGATTGGCGGCAGCGTGTGTGTGTGCGGCACTGGTCCTACCGGCAATGACAAGGTCTTTGACAATGAGCGGAGGCACTGGTTCCAACAATTCAGCTCCCAATTATTCAGCGCCGCAGGTGGCAGAAGAGCCTTATGGGAAAACAGAGGGTGCCATACAGGAGGAGGCAGCAGCAACGGCATATGAGGACATAGACAATGTAGCAGCTGCAGCTGAAAATGGAATAAATAACAATACCGTAACATCAGATCATACAAATACTGTTGCGGATTCCAACATAGATATGGTCAATGTTGCCAGCGGCGGACTGGAAGAAACGGCCGAAGAGGAGCAGGAACCGTTTATTTTTCATGCCACAGTTGAAATTCTTGATATGGATGACCGCATGGATAGCGGAATTCTGTATACAGCAAAGGTGATCCGGTCAGAGAATCCTAATCTGCAGGTGGGCAGCGAGATAAGAGTTTTAAGTTCGGCAGTGACAGCAGAGGGGGTGATGGCTCTGGAAAACTCCGAGACCTATGATTTAACGCTGTGTGAGGAGCATTCGGATGATTCTGGTCAGGAGAAGACATATCTACTTGTAAATGATACAGTGGAATGAATATTTATGAAGTGTTAAGGAAACAATAGGACTATGAAAAGGAGGGCTGGTAGTTATGAAGAAAAAAACAATTGTCAGTAAAATAGGAATGATAGCTGTGGTTATGGCGCTTTCCATGTCAATGTTGACTGGGTGTGGCAAGCGCGGGGACCGGAGCTCGGACGAGGTATCGACGGAGGGAAATGCGGATACTGCAGGGATGGTGCATCTGGATGGCGCAGATGCGGTGTCTGCGTTTTTTGATGAAGTATATGGGGGAGTAGCAGAGGATCTGCTCCCTATGAATGTCATGATGACAGAGCTCGACCTGGGGGATGCAGACATGCTATCGTATCAGACAGGTCTGGCAGATTTGGAGGGCATCGAAGGTGTGTATCTGTCCGAGTCAATGATGTCCTCTACGGCATACAGTGCTGTATACATCAGAACAACGGATGACGCAGATGCAGAAAGCATACGCCAGCAGCTTATGGACAATATCAATCCTGCAAAGTGGATCTGCGTCACAGCGGAGCAGCAGTATGCCGTGATTTTTGGCAATGATATTTTCTTTGTGATGGGGTATCAGGATACCGCATCAGAAGTATTGTCAAAAGCGATCACTGCGGCAGAATCAAGAAACATGAGGGTTTCTGATACGCTTGAAAAATCGAATCCCATATAGGCGAACATAGTAGGAGAGGCGGATATGCTTTTTTCCAGTATACAATTTTTATATTTTTTTCTGCCAGCCACCATTTTTCTGTATTTTGCGTCACCACAAAAGGGCAGGAATTTTGTGCTTTTGGTGATGTCACTGCTGTTTTATGCATGGGGAGAGCCAGTGTATGTACTTTTGATGCTTGTACAGATCGCAGTTTCCTATGTGCTTTTGTGGCTGGCGGACAGATTCAGGGAGAGAAGGGCAGCCGGAATATTTTATATTCTGTCTGTTCTTTTGCCATTTATGGCA
>JAIEEY010000340.1 GCA_029067205.1 Lachnospiraceae bacterium | reverse complement strand
TCTTGGGATTGATCATCAATATGTTTTTCACAGTGAGTATGGCGTACCCGCTTTCTAAGAGCAAGAAGCGATTCCCGGCGCGTGAGGTTTATATTAAGTTCGTTATCTTTGCAATGCTGTTTTCGGGCGGTATCATTCCGCTGTTCATGGTGGTGAGCAACCTTCATCTGACGAATACGATATGGGCGTTGGTGCTTCCGGGTGCGGTTCCGGTGTTCAATGTCATTCTCCTGATCAATTTCTTCAAGGGTGTGCCGGAGTCACTGGATGAAGCGGCGCGAATTGACGGTGCAAGTCCGATTGAGATTTTGGTGAAGATCTATCTGCCTGTATCTCTGCCGGCGTTGGCTACAGTGGCATTGTTCTCAATCGTAAATCACTGGAATGATTATTTTTCTGGTTTGATCTACATGAGCAAGTCTGCTATGTACCCTCTGCAGACCTATATCCAGCAGCTTACAGTGGATATTACACAGGTGACAGACGCAGAGCAGTTAAAGCAGATGGCTTCCATGAATAACCGTACTTTTAATGCAACGAAGATTGTGGTATCTACAATTCCGCTGCTGATCATATATCCTTTCCTGCAGAAATATTTCGTATCCGGTATGGTCATTGGTGCGGTTAAAGAGTAAAATATCGTGTCTAACGGCTCCCATTATCAGGCGGGAGCCGTTTTGCGTAAAAAACAATATTTATAGAATAAAGGAGATTTTTAGATATGGCAATTGAGGTGGGCAAGAATGGCAGATTGTTCAATCTGCACACAATAGACAGCACCTATCAGATGTATGCGGATGAGTACGGTGTTCTGCTGCATACGTATTATGGCAGGAAGATTGACAGTGAGAGTTTGTCGGATTTGATTTTTCGGGCAGATGTAGGATTCTCTGGAAATCCACCAGAGGCGGAGGGGGATCGGACGTATTCCCTGGATTGTCTGCCGCAGGAGCTTCCTTCCGACGGAGTAGGAGATTTCCGTGAGAGCTGTATTTCCCTTTTGCATGAAGACGGCAGCATGGCGGCAGATTTTCGGTTTGAAGACTATGAGCTGATTCCGGGTTCCTACAAAGTGGAGGGCATGCCGTCCCTTTATGACAATGCGGAGGAAAAGGGACAGACGCTGATCATTACCATGAAAGAAAAAGCCTCTCAGGTCGTGGTTCGCTTATTCTACGGTGTATTTGAAAAGGAAAATATGATTTCCAGGGCAATCCGAGTGGAAAATCAGGGAGAGGGCGAGGTGGTGCTTGACAAGTGTCTTTCCTGCTGCCTGGATTTCCAGTTCGGGGAATATGACCTGATTACCTTTGCAGGCAGACATATGTTGGAGCGGAGTCCCGAGAGGAACAGGGTACGGCGTACCAAACTGGAGATTGGAAGTATGCGCGGTACTTCCAGTCATCAGTACAATCCTTCCATGATCTTATGTTCGCCGGATGCCACGGAGGATTTCGGGGACTGTTATGGTCTGTGCCTGGTGTACAGCAGTAACTTTATGGCCTGCGCCCAGAAAGACCAGAGAGGGCAGACAAGGGTGTTGATGGGAATCAATCCAAATAAGTTTTCTTTCAGACTCAAAAAAGGAGAGTCTTTTGATGCGCCTCAGGTGATTTTGGGCTATTCGGATTCTGGATTAACCAAACTGTCACACCAATACCATAAGATTTTAAGGGAGCATATGTGCAGGGGAAAATACCAGTATGCAAAGCGTCCTGTGCTGCTGAACAACTGGGAGGCGACGTATTTTGATTTCAATAAGGAAAAGCTGGTTTCCCTTGGAGAGCAGGCAGCAGAGCTTGGGATTGAAATGCTGGTGCTGGATGACGGATGGTTTGGGAAACGGGAGGACGATAACAGTGGTCTGGGCGACTGGTTTGCCAATGAAAAGAAGTTAGGCAGCAGTTTGAAGGAATTGGGAGACAGGATTCATGATCTGGGTATGAAATTTGGTTTGTGGTTTGAGCCCGAAATGATTTCGGAGGACAGTGACCTTTACCGGGAACATCCTGACTGGGCACTCAGGATACCAGGCAGGGAGCCAAACCGGAGCAGGAATCAGCTGGTGCTGGATATGAGCCGTGACGATGTTTGCGAATATCTCTTTGAGCGGATTGCGGATATTTTGGGGCATGCGCCGATCAATTATGTGAAATGGGATGTGAACAGAAGCCTTTCTGATATCTACAGCCATAAATATGCAGGCAACCAGAATGGGGAGGTCTATCACCGCTTTATTCTGGGTGTTTATGACTTGCTGGAACGTCTTCTTGAAAGATTTCCAGATCTTTTGTTGGAAGGCTGCAGCGGGGGCGGCGGACGTTTTGACGCGGCGATGCTGTATTACTCCCCGCAGATTTGGTGCAGTGATAATACAGATGCGGTGAACAGGCTGGATATTCAGTATGGTACATCGTTCTTCTATCCTGTAAGTAGTATGGGTTCCCATATATCTGCTGTCCCCAATCATCAGACCAAGCGGGTTACCTCTTTTCGCACGAGGGGACATGTGGCGCTTTCGGGAAGTTTTGGCTATGAGTTGGACTTGAACAAGATCTCGGAGAATGAGAAGGAGATGGTAAGAGAACAGATTGCAGAGTTCCACAAATATTATTCCCTCACACATGAAGGAACCTATTACAGGCTTACCGCGCCGGGGGAAAGGTTCTGCGCGTGGGAGTTTGTGGATGAGGAAAAGGATCATGCACTGCAGACACTGGTTATGACATCGGCGGAGGGAAATCCGCTTCCGGTGCATACTGTTGTGAAGGGGCTTTCGCCGGATAAATTATATCACTGTTCGGAAAATGACCAGATTCACAGCGGAAGGACATGGATGGGAGCAGGACTTACATTAAGCAGGGTGCCAGAAGAATATGAGAGTGTTCTCATTGAATGGAACGTGGTAGAATGAGAATAAGCAAGAGGGAAGTGGCTATGGAAGGAATCAATAAAATGAGCACTGATATAGATGTTAGCGTGGAATTAAATTTTCACCATTATGATTTGAGTGCCCGCCAAAGCGGGCAAATGGGAGTTATCGTGAAATGGCAGTATAAAAAGGACGGCGTTTTTGAGTTATTATGGGGAGATATCGTTGTTTTGTCTGCCTACGCAAAAGCGTATCATGTAGACGGAAGGATGATCGACACCAGAACGGCAGTGCTAAAAAAGAAGGAGACGGTTTCGGGAGAGAAGGGACAGATTCTTACGTTTGAGGCGGAAAACGGTCTGCTCTTGATAGAGAATTTGCTGATTTCCGAACCTGGTGTACCTGTGGCTTCCTGCTGTCTTTCGCAGAAAGACGGTAAGGAGGTGGAGACAAACCGCCTGATCCCGCTGATTGCGGAAGGACTGGGAGATAACGTTCCCAAAATATGGAAAAGTATCTGGAGTAAAATGCTGTTAGTACCCTATGACAATACAATGTGGCTGCGCTACGAGGCACAGCCGCTGCGTGCGGGGAGGAAAAGCTATGATTTCACAGTATTGTTTCAGGAAGACAGCAGGGAGGGACTGCTAATTGGCGCAGCGGACTTTTCTGTATGGAAGAATGTGATTATGTGTTCCGGAACAGATGCAAAAAGCTTTTGGGTGCAGAGCGGTATTGCTGACGAGGGAACCCACGACAGTGTTTCCCACGGGAGCATGAGCGGGAGGTCCGTGGAATCTTCCCGTTTTTATGTGTTGTATGGAGCGGATTACAGAAGGGTTCTGGAGAATTATGGGGATTTGATAGCTGAGGATCAGAAGTATCTGGCATGGATGGAGGGTGTACCTTTTGGTTTTAACAGCTGGGCAGGGCTGGCATTCCGGTTGAATGCAGACAACTATCAGAAGACAGGACAGTTTTTGCGCGAAGTGTTACAGCCGGCAGGGTATGAGAATAATGAATATACTTATATGAATCTGGATGCAGGGTGGAGTGTCATTCCGGAGGACACACTGATATCTTTGGTCAAGGAACTGCATGATAACGGCCAAAAGGCGGGCATTTATGACGCACCTTTTGCCTTTTTCGGCGATGATGTAAATCAGGAGATTCCGGGCGCACCAGGGCACTGTTTTGAGGAAATTTTATTAAAGGATTCCAACGGAGTGCCGCTTACGAAGGTAGATGGGGCAATTCCGTTTGACGTGACACATCCGATTTGGAAAATGCAGATGGTATGGAAATTGTCACGATTTGTAAACTGGGATTTTGATTATGTGAAACTGGATTTCCTGTCGCATGGTGGAATGGAGGGCTGTCACTATGACAAATCGATCCATACCGGCAGGCAGGCGATCACAGTTGGATATACTTTTATTTCCCAATATTTATCACAGGAACGGATCGGGAAACCATTCTTCATCAGCTTTTCCATTGCGCCGCTGTTTCCGTGTGGGTTCAGCCATGCAAGACGATTTTCATGCGACGCATTCGGTACAAATGAAGATGTAGAATATGTGCTCAATGCCCAAACCTACGCATGGTGGCAGAGCGGAAAGCTGTATCAGTTTAATGATCCAGATCACATCTGTCTGTTAAAAGGCGCGTTCACAGACAGGGACAGCCTAGAAGGAGAGGCCAGGGCGCGGTATACCTCGGCGGTGATTGGTGGTACAGTAATGATGCTCAGTGACGACTACGAAAGACCAGAAGCGCGCAGGCGGGCAGAGCTTTTTGCGACAAACCGTGAAGTGAATGACTTGGCGGCTTCCATGGTTTCATTTTGTCCGGTGGAGTCGGCGAATGCCTCTGCATCTGCTGTGTTTACGGCTGTGATTGAGGGAAAACAGTGTCTGGCGCTGTTTCATTGGAAAAATGGTGATGGAACTGTGCAAGTGGACTGCAGCCGCGCAGGAATCCGGCCGGGGGTCCGTTATCGGGAGTTGTGGAGCGGTAAAGAAATGCAGGATGAGGATGGTGTGATCAGATGGAAAGTGCGGGGATGTGACGCTATACTGTTGAAAGAGGTTTAGCGGAAATATGAAGGAGTAAAGCGTTTCATATAGCGAAAAGGAGACAAACAGCTGCAGGCAGAAAAACGGCCTGCAGCTGTTGTGTTTTTGAAATGAGCCTTACAAGATTGTTTGTGCTTTTGTGGTAAGATAATGGCGTTGATCAATTCGACCAATTTATGACAAAGCATTAGAAAATGCAATTTTGCTATAACCTGTTTTTATCTCCCCACTCACACATTCCATCTAATATGGGAATTAATGATTTTCCGCGTTCTGTAAGGCTGTATTCTACTTTGGGAGGAATCTGGGGATACTCTTTTCTGTGTACCAGCTGGTCTGCCTCCAGCTCTTTTAAGGTAGAACTTAGTGTTTTATAAGATATCTCGCCAATGTATTTTTTCATTTCATTAAAACGGACAACACCAAATTCCATCAGGGTATAAAGAATCGTCATTTTATATTTTCCATTGATCAGGGACAATGTATAGCTAAACCCCGTTGTTTCCAGACATTCTTGTGATATGCAGCGCTCGCTCATTTTTACACTCTCCTTTAGGTAAGTATATAACTTAGATGTAAGTATCGCACTTAATTGTTAGTACTTGTTTTCTATTCCATTCTTGTTATAATTATAATATCAGCAGCAGGAAAAGTCAATCCGGCAGAAAAACGAAGATTGCTGGTAACAGTTCAAACAGGTATTGGCACTTTGCTGCAAATACCGTAAGAAAGTGTAGTGAACGAGATGCATCAAGCCCCTACGAAGTGGCTTTGCATGGCTTGATACCTGTAACAGGAAGACGAAACTGTTACAAATTGCTGCAAATAAAAATATTGGAGGAATGATCTTATGAGTAAAAAAATCGTTGTTATTACTGGAAGTCCCCGCAAAAATGGAAACAGCTTTGCCATGACAGATGCATTTATCAAAGCTGCTGAGGAGAAAGGGCATACTGTTACCCGCTTTGATGCGGCTATGAAAAAAGTGGGCGGATGCCGTGCGTGTGAAACCTGTTTTTCTACAGGGAAAGCCTGTACCTTTGATGATGACTTCAATACGATAGCGCCAGCTATTCTGGAGGCAGATGCCATTGTGTTTACGATGCCGGTTTACTGGTATTCGATCCCGGCACAGATCAAGGGAGTCATTGACCGGATCTTTTCGCTGGTTGTCGGTGGTAAAGACATCGCAGGCAAGGAATGTGCGCTGATTACCTGCTGCGAGGAAGATGATATGTCTGTTATGGACGGTGTTCGTGTTCCTATGGAGCGTATGTGTGCCTTGAACAAATGGAAGATGGTTGGCGAGGTCTTAATTCCAGGTGTGTTGAATGTCGGAGATATTGACAAGACAGATGGCTGTAAAAAAGCGGCAGCTTTGGCAGATGCAATTTAAGGAGAACCATATGGGCAGGAAAATTGTAATTTTGAACGGAAGTCCCCGCAGGAATGGGAACACTTCCAGATTAGTCAAGGAGTTTACGCGAGGTGCGCAGGAATCCGGAAATATGGTGACAGAATTTTTCCTTGACGAAATGAACATAAACGGCTGTAAAGGATGTTTTGGCGGACACAGCAGCAGGGAATGTCCTTGTGTACAAAAATATGATATGATCCAGATTTACCCGGCAGTAAAGGGATGTGATGTGGTCGTGCTTGCCACACCGCTGTATTACTGGAACATGAGCGGGCAGATTCGCACTGCCATTGACCGCCTGTTTGCTCTGGAAGAAGGGGACGGGAATCTCCTTAGAGGACATGACAGGGCTTCGCTACTTCTGATGGCGGCAGAAGGACATGGGTTTGAGGACGTCGTTTTATATTATGACCATCTGATGGAGCATTTGAGATGGGAAAATCTCGGTCATGTCCTTGCCGGAGGAAACGGGGACGTGGGCGACATTGAGGGAAAGCCAGAACTTCAAAAGGCTTATGAGCTTGGGAAATCAATTTAGTTCTTTTCATCTTCATTTTGGGAGGCCCGATAACTTTTCGGGCTCATCCCAAATTTCTTTTTAAAGGCCTTGGAAAATACAAGCTGGTCATTATATCCTACAATGTCGGATATCCCTTTGATTGACATCGCAGTGCTGACAAGAAGGTTGGCGGATTTATGCAGGCGAAAATCTATTAAAAAATTTTGAATAGAAATATTGAGTTCTTTTTGAAATACATGATTTAAGTGGGAGCGGGTAATGCCGATATTGTCAGCAATGTCGGATACCCCGATTCCCTGCATATACGTTTTGTTAATGTAATCAATTGCAAGATTGACATATGTGTTTTCGCTATAGCCGTTTTGTTTCTGATCGTCATTAATTGTAACTTCGTTATGGTGCCTGACAAGGATAGCAAACAGTTTCAGGAGAATGGATTCTCGATAGAGATCTTCGGAAAAGTTGACAGCCTGATGTTCAAACAACTCGTCAAAACAGCTCATATATTCATCGGGGGCAGGAGCAGTAAGACATAAATGATTTTTCGAGAAACCGCAATTCTTTAATATGGTGTCAACCCGTATACCTTTGAAACCGATCCATACATAGAACCAGGGATTGTTTGTATCTGCACAGTAGACAACAGGTTCATCGGGGCGGATCAGAAACATCTGACCAGAACCGAGAGACCAGGTATTGCCATTTACTGAATAAAATCCATCACCTGACAAAATAAAGTGAATAATGTACTCATCACGGGTAGCAGACACTGCGTGATAGGGCTTGCATTCTTCTTTTCCTACATGTACTAAGGTTATCTCCATGGAAGTTTCGCTAAAGTCTTCCATACAAATATTAATTCGTTTTTCATTCTGCATAGATCCATCTCCCTCCGTTTCCTGAAATATAATATGTGATGACATTTTAGTAACAGTTTAGATACCTTCACTGTTACAGGAATAATTCATGCAAAATTGCATAAACAAACTTTGTTCGTTTTGCGATAAGATTTTTGTTTACGATCACCACGTTTTCTTGTGGTATCTGCAGCTAAGTGCAAATACCTGTCTGAACTAATGCACATTTTACCATATAATCTGTGATTTTGCCATATCGATATTCCCATATATTTGTTTTTTTAAGTTATTTTTAAGTGTTATATATAAATATATAATAATCTCATGATACCTCATTAAAACGGAATACGAAAGGAAGGGATTATAGATGAGCAGAGGTGCAATGTGTGCAGTTCCGCCTATGGGATGGAACTCATGGAATACTTTTACAGAGAACATTAATGAAGCGTTATTGAAGGAAACAGTGGATTCAATGAAAGAGCAGGGCTTTCTGGAAGCCGGATATGAATATGTAGTGATCGATGACTGCTGGAGCCTGAAAGAACGTGATTCGGAAGGAAAACTGGTGGCAGATCCCGAAAAGTTTCCAAGTGGAATTAAAGCATTGGCAGATTACATTCATGAAAAAGGATTTAAATTTGGGATGTATAGCTGCTGCGGAACCAGAACGTGCGCTGATTATCCGGGAAGCTTTGAACATGAATTTGAAGATGCAAAGCAGTTTGCCGAATGGGGTGTTGATTATTTAAAGTATGACAATTGCTTTAGACCACAAAATCAGGACGGAAGGACACTGTATCG
>JAIEEY010000034.1 GCA_029067205.1 Lachnospiraceae bacterium | reverse complement strand
CTGCTTTTCTTTATTTGTGTCAGATTCTGACACATGATTCTCTTTCAATGTCTTTTCTAACCGTGAAACGATCGCATCTGCTATACTGTCAACATCTATTTCCGGCTGCTCTAAATTATCCTTTACTCTTTCCTTTAATTTGTCTGGCAGATTTTTGTATTGTTCATAGTAATTGCTCATATAGGCTGTCGCATTATTGCTTTCTGATACTTCGATGTCAAAATATTCCTGCCATTCCTCGCCGTTTTTCCACGTTTCCGCATCAATCAGCGCGTTTATTTGTTCCGATGTTATTCCCTCTTTGGCGTGCTGCATATAGGTGTTTAAAATGACCTTCTGGCAGCCGTCTAAAATGTCTGCCTCCTTCCTCATATCGTCCGCGTTACCCCATGTAATGCTGCTTGGCTTATGGATCATCATCTGCGCATTTGCCGGTATAATAATCTTATCTCCCGCCATTGCTATAACGCTTGCGATGCTCGCCGCCAGCCCCTCCACATATACGGTTATTTCCGCATTATACCTTTTCAGGATATTATAAATAGCGATGCCGCCGAATACTGAACCTCCGCCACTGTTGATATGTACATTAATTTTCGAAACGCCATCAAGCTGATCAAGAAAGTCCTGCACATCTTTTGGGGCTTTATCTTCGGGATAATACTTTTGCCATTCCCCCAGGCTTTCGCTGTTGATATCCCCAAAAAAGAAGAGATCCGCCGCCGTTTCTGTTTCGTTACGTATCTCAATACTGCCGATGTCTCTATAACGGTTGTTTTTGTCTTTCTTTTGTAATTTTAAAATCTTCGCCACCTTCGCCGCCTCCTTCCTCCTGGTCTTTTCCAATATCTGCAACCTTAACATAATTTCCATTGCAGATCAGGTCATCGCCGCCCTCTTTACTCGGTTTATTCATTAGCGATCTTGCCTCATTGGGTGTATAAATGCCATTCTGCACATACCCTGTCAAAATATCTGCCTGACTTTTTGCATCAGTACGAAGAATAACATTTTCATTGAATTTAAAATGCTTCCCTTCTGCTGTTTCGCTCGGATCCAGCAGCTTATAGTTTATTTCCTCCTCATACTGCTTTAAAATGTACAATTCCGTGTCAATGTAAAAAGAAATGTTCTGCATTTCGCTGTTGGCATAGCTGCTTTTCTCGTAATCATTTATCTGGTTCGGTTTGATACCGAATGCACCTGCGATCTGCAATGCGCTGTACTTTTTCAACTCAAAAAATTGGCTGTCTGTCAATTTGATGTTGAGCGGTTCCAACTTCATTCCGATTGGAATAGGGATAAATTTACCTGCATTGTTCGCACCGTTGGCGTATTCCTCCAATCTTGCAATCAATTTCTTTTCCAATGCAGGAGACAGGTCGCCAGTGTATTGCAGCGCTGCCCGCGCCGTCAGACCACCTTTATAAAGGTTATTCATAAAATTTTGACTTTCTAAGCCGCCCTCTATTGTAGCTTTTAAGATATCTCGTACTGGCGCTCCATTTAGCCCATCAAAAGACATTGACGTTTTAAAGTGCATTACATCGCCAGAAGGAAACATATAGCTTTCACCACTATATTTGTCTGTATACCAATAATAAATATCACCTGCAGCGCCAAATACACCCTTGTCGTCAACAATCACCGTTGTATCACTGGAAGGCATAATCCACAGATTTTTTATTTCTATGTCACCACCGTACTTTTTCCGCTTAAATTCTCTTTGAATCCATACATAAGCGTTTCCGTAGTGGTTTCGATTGTTTTCAACCGTCCCCCAGAATGTAGTTGGTGTCATTTGTGGATTTGGGCGTATCTTTAGCAGATTGTGAACCGCATTTGTACCTGCTTCTTCGATTCCCCGCTCTGTCTGCTGATAGAATTTAATTGGCATTTTTCCCAATGTCTCGGACAACATTTTAAGACAGGTAAAATAAGTTACTTCACTCAAAACTTTTTTTGGTGTTCCTGATATTCCTAACCATTCCAGCAGCCGTTCATCATCTGTCCCCGCCACTGGTCTTATTACTTTGTTAAAAAATCTTTTGATTCTGTCAAATATTCTCATTCTTTATCTGCACCTTTATCCTCCTTAAACATTTTTAGATATGCTTCTACACTTTGGTCGGTTGTTATTTCCTCAACCTCAATGCCCATTGCTATTTTGTGGGCACATATCGTCGCATCGCATGGATCTATCCTGTTTTTCTGTAACATCTTATCTATCTTTATTTCACCAAAACTGTTTGGCTCAGACAAAATAGCGTCATTCATGGATCTTGTCAATAGCTTGTTGCGCTCGTTATATTCTATATTGTGCGCTTTTACCTCTAATTGGAAATCTATGGTCGCATCATTTAGGCTCCTTGCACTCTGTTTTATCTCCACCAAATCACAGTCGAAATCTTCAAGATCCAGTAAAAATGCGCTCGCATTATGCGGATCATATGCAATCGCCGTTAAATCTATCTCATATGTGTCAACCAATGTATGCAGGTGCGCTAAAATCGTTTTATAGTCCGTCTTTATTCCCGCTGCCGCCGTTGTTGCCGTGAGCAGCCCTTCCTGCTGCCAGATCACATACGGCGCATTGTCCTCTTGATCCATGTGTTCCTGCATACGCCGCTTTGGCATGAATGAATGGGAATAGATATAATATTTTTTGTCGCCTGTCTTTTCGTCCTCATATGGAAATTCCAAAACAAGCGATGTAAGATCGCCGCCGCTGGACAGATCCAGACCGCATATTGCTTTTTTGCCCCTGAAATCTTCAAGTGTTTTTTTGCAGGCGCATTTCTCCCATTCTGCCAGATCAATAAATGCGGTTTCTGCGTTCGTTACCCAGATGTTTAGCGATTTTGTCATAAAATCGCGTAATTCCTCGCCGCCCATTGATTTAGCTTTCTTTGCATCTTCCTGCATCTGGGATACCAATTCCGGATCGTGTCCGGTCAGCGGGCAGCACTTGATCCAGTTTTTCGGATTCCAAATGTTGTCTTTTTCGTCCATCTGGGCTATATAAATAAATTGCCGCTCGTTTGTGTCAATTCCCCTCAACACTCGGCGGCAATACTTGAATAACTCATAGCAGGGCGCGTTCAGATCGAAACCCGCCGTTGTGATGACCGAAATAAGCGATTGTTGTAACTTCCTTGTACCACCTTTTAACAGCTTATACATTTGGTTATCCTTGTGCGCGTGATACTCGTCAACAATGCCTAAATATGGTCTGAAACCATCTATTGACTTTGTATCCCTCCCCAACGCACGGATAACTGCATTTGTGATCTTTCCGGTTATCTCGCTTTTGTAATCCTTTATGTCAAACAATTCCTGCAGGTCTGCATCTGCGTTTATGAATTTTGAAATCTCATTTAAGACGATCCGCGCCTGATCTGATTTTGTTGCCGTGCAGTAGATCTGGGCGTAATTATAATTGTCAAAATTACTGCACTTGATACCCAGAATGGCATTCAAAACGCTTTTGCCCTGCTGTCTGGCTATCTGCACATAACTGTCAGTAAAGCGGCGCTTTCCAGTCTCTTTATGTACCCAGCCGAAAAGCGAACCTAAAATGAACTCCTGAAAACCCGCACAGATAAATCCCTGATCGCCCTCACCTTCTGCAATGGTTAATTTGTTTGCAAGCCCTATGATATCCTCTGCCTTTTCAGGCATGAAAACATACGGAAATGCCGAATTATTCTTTTCAGATCGTTTTATATCATTCAAGTGGCGTTTGAACGCAAGCCGCGCATCTTCTCCAAATTCCTTTTTATTCTTAAGATTCTTTTCTGCAAATTGTGATATACGGGCTGTCATTTTCAATACCTTCGCCATATGATTATGCGTGTTTCATAAATTTGTTTTCTGGCTTTTCGTCTTTTTCTTTTGGTATCACTAATCTGCAGCGGCTCGATATTGTCAACCCCAGCTCCCGCGCGTTTTCATTGCAGGCTTTCATGAGTCTGTTCTGTATCTTGGAAAGAGCGTTGTATCTGGCGTACTGTTCATTGATCTGTGCCTGTTCTGGGACATCGCTGTTCTTGTCCGGAACAAATTTTATTTTCTGCACCTGCTTTGTTACCTTGATATATTCCGTCTCCGCTTTTATGTATCTCCCCAGCACATCACAATCCAGATTGGACATTATCTTTAGATCCATCAGCTGTTTTGCTATCTCCTCAAATTTTTCTCGCTCTTTTTTTGATAAAAAAGCGGGTGGTTTTACATTGTCCGCAGGTGCTATAACTTCTGATTTTTTCCGCTCGCTGTATTCCGTTTTTGTCAAGTGTTTCCGGCCTTTTTCCGCCACCAGATCAATTGGCTGTCTCGGTCTTGCCATACCCTGTTACCCCCTTTTATAAAAAAGTTCATTTAGGGAGTTTTTGCGTGAAAAAAGGGGGGCTGCGGTCTCCGGAAAAACCTCCGAAAACTTTTTTGCACCCCCTACCCGTCCATTCGGTCCTTGTACGTCCGCATGCACTCCCTTAGTGTCTGTTGCATCTCTGCTTTCTTCATGTTGTCCTTATACGCCTTGCTTATCATGCTGTGTGTTGATTCGGATATGCTTATCAGGTTATTTATGTCACAACGCTTTGAGTAATCCTCCATCAGCTCTACAATATGATGTACCGTGTCGGCCGCTACAATCCTGCCCTCCATGATATACAGATAGATATCTATATTGGCATCTCTGGCTAATGCTCTCGCCCTTGCAGCCTTCCACTCTGCACTATTGTAAAATTCTTTTGCTTTCTGGTTCCGATAGTGAGTATCATATTCCTTATGGCGCTGTCGGTTTTCTTCCGTCTTGTTCATTGTATGTATTTCGCAATACTTAACGCCTTGTGGAACCAGTTTATTGCAGCCTACTTTGTTACAATATTTCATTAATGCCATGTGTGTCACCTCCTCATATGCATAAGAAAAGCGCGGACATTTCCATATAGGAAAAAGCCCGCGCTTTGATTTACGCAATATTGAATTGTAAAAAGTATAACATAGTTAAACAGACTTGTACAGGGCGGCAAAACGGGCGTGTTGTCAAGTACTTTAAATCTCATGTGAAAAATGTAGATTTATGCAGAAAAGAATGATATAATGTTTTTTTGTTGTCCAGCCGATACCCGACAACGGGAGGAGGTAATTTCATGTCAGTACTCATGTCTTTTATAGTCGCTGTTGCGGCTGGTGTAGCCTGCCACTACATCATCAAATGGCTTGACAGTGGCCGAAAGGACAACGAATAGCCTGGTGGGTGCTTTGCCACTATAAAAGAAAAGAAGAATCCCCCGACTGTGCTGGAACACGGTTGGGGGATTCGTTCTTTGATTTCATGCGATACCCATGTCTTTATTTTGCCTATCGGCATTATATCATATGCAGATTCAGAACGCAAGATACATTTTTCATATCCTCCTTTAAATTAATGATTATCATTCTATACCGCATCAGAACCAAACAAGAAGATTGCCATATCACGCACAAGTATATTTTTATAATTCCTTACAGTCTTTTCATTTAGGTTTTCATTATATCCCTGCTGCCCGCTCAAAGCATCTGCTATCTCTTCAAACGTGTAAACTTCTTCTGTCTGCTTTCCGTTCTCGGTTATCTTCTTGCGCTGCAGGTAACGCATCTGTATTACCTCATATCCCTTTTTCCCTTCAATCTTTTTGAGAGCCTTTTCGATGCGTTCCACATCATTTTTGCTTCGCCAGTATGATACAAGCCGTTCCTCCAGCATCTGATCATCTTCCGGCTTTTCCGTCTTATTTTTCGAATATCTGACAACACTGCCGCTTTTTCTTTTGTTTATCATTTCTAAATATGCTGCTTCATCTGCAACATGCTCTTTCAATATGTTAAAGCAGTACAGAATCTTTTCAGTGTTTTTAAATGCCTCTTCTTTCATTGCCTTCTGGCGCTCCAGCCATGAAATACTATTCATTTTTTTGAATACTTCGTCTATTGTTATTGCGATTGTTTCCTTTACTTCTTTTGATACTGCCATTTCTCTTTCTCCTCATTAATCCATATTTTTACTTTTACATGAATATAAGTTATTTATTGCAGACATGATTTCGGCTGCTTTCTGTGTATCAATACCCCCTACTTCTGTTATTGCCACAGCGATGTCAGATATCTTTACTTTGGGCGCTGCTGCCTTTCTACCTTGTTCAAATCCTTCGTTATACATTTTTGTGACAAATTCTTCCATCTGTTTATGATTCATGCTTTTAAAGTTTCTATACTGGTCTCTTGTCAGTTTGACTTTCTCCATATTTACCCTTTCCTTTAGTTGATGTGTGTCAGATTCTGACACACATCAATATACTTTTTAATGCCCTGCTGCCATATCAATCCCACGTACACATATAACCTTTATCGCCATAATACAATAATCCTCTTTCAGTCCTGTGAAATCTTCAAGGATATAAGTCACAAGCACCTTTACCGCTCGCCCAGTATATTTCCCGTTTGTAAATTCCATCATTTCAAGAATGTCGCCCTGTTCATATTCCCTGTCATTTTTCCGCAGTTCGAAAGATTTTTTTCCACTGCACACATCATCAAAAAATGATGATCCTATTCTGATCTGATGTACTTTCTGATCACTCTCGCCGGATTCAGATGGAAGGTTATTCATACGCTCATCATCTGCCCTTTCCTGCAATCGCTTTTTTGTTTCACGGTCAATCCTGTCCTGCTCCTCGGAATAATGCTGTTCATCTGTCTTTTCTGCCCCCGCTTTGTTTATGTACTGGTCACACTTTGTACATGTTCCGGTCTTTACGCTGCAGTCAGAATATCTCTGGCAGGAATAGCACAATGATGTGATACCTTCTGGGTGCGGTGTCTGGTATTCTTCACCTGCTGCCGAATATTCCTTATTTTCCTCTGATTGCTTTGTGTCTGTTCCTTTTCTGCCATTTTTTATGTTTTGTGTGTCCTGCTGCCCCACCTTATTCTCTTTTATGCTTTTTACTTCTTTATGTGAGAGTTCACCTGATTCCTTGTACTGTTCAAGCATTTTTTGCTGATCTTGTTTGGCCATTCCTGATAATTCGTAGGCAGCAGAAAATGTGAGGCGCTCACCTTTTAGTTCTTCCTGAAATTCTGGAATCAGATTATTATTAATCGCCTCGATCTGTGCTACCTTTGTCTTTTTCATATGAAGCATTGAGGCAATCACTTCACGCAGCCGCCCTTTTGAAAGGTCATATCCTTTAATCTGCTTTCCTGCTGCTTTCATTTTCTCGAGTGACTCTTTGAGGCGCTTTTCTTCCTCAATCATGTCAGCCACGCTCTTATCGCGGTATGCGTTCGCAATAATAATCTCAACCTGCTCTTCGTCCTTATCCTGTGGCGTTGTCAGCTTGCTTGTCGCTATCTCAAATTCTTTGTATCCCTTTGATACAAGATGTCTGAGGGCAAGCCACCTGCGTTCCCCGGCAACAATCCTGTATTCGCCCTTTTCACATGGTTCATATACCAGTTCCAGATTCTGTTTAAGACCAAATGTAAGGATATCCCCTGCCAGTTCTTCCACATCTGAAATGCTGTAAAAATTCATATCGTTTCGATACATCTTAAATATCGAAATGTCTTTCGTGCGGAATCTTGCCCTTGGTGTCTCCTCAATGCCCGCCTTGCTGTTTTTGTTTAACGCATCCATAACACTAAATCCCGTTGCCATGTTCTTTCCTCCTCATTTTATTATCGCTGCCATTCAATGCGCTCACAATACTACGGTATTCCTGCTCTTTGTTATGTATCTGTGCATCCAGCATGTCCAGCTTTTTGTACAGCTGCTTGATGACACGTTCGGGAATCCGTTCACCGTTTTTGACCAGGATTCTGATAATCTCGTACCTGTTTGTATCGCACAGTTCTGCCAGCACCTGCAGCTGTGTGACCTGGTTCCTTGCCTTTCGGTACATGTAACATATTTCATGTTCTGTCACATTACATCACCTTCTATTCTGTTAATTTCTGTTTTTTAGTCTCTGTCCGCTCAACGTTTATCTCGCCCTTGCTATTTTGTGACACGGCGGCTTTGATGCCGCCCCGCAGGTTCAGTGTCACCTTTGCAAGCCCTCCTGAGTAGATCTCTTCAACTGCTGCCTGCAGGATATTCACAATGCCTTCCCCTGCCCTCTTCTCTGGTGCTGCATCCCCGCCAAAAAGGGCAGAAACATTTTTCAATGCCTTTTCTTTCCTCTGCTTTTCCTTCTGATAGTCAACCGCCTCGGAACACTGACACATCATTGTTGCTTTTTCCTCGGCCTGCGGCTGCGTCAGCTCGCAGTCATCACCAAACTGAACCATCTGGCCGCAGAATCTGCATGCTGCATATGGAATCATACTTTTATTCTCTTTTTTAGCCATTCTTACGCCTCCCTTATGAGTTCCTCAACCATACTGTGGTAATCCTGTGTCGCAATTCCCCGCCTTGAAAACTCTGGAAGCGGCTGCATTGCCATACTTGATTTCTCCGCAGTGACAGACCGCCGAATCGGTGCAGTAAACATGTCCTGTCCATACTCCCCGCGCAGCCACGCCTCCATCTCCATGGAAGTTTTATTTTTCTGCCGCATTGTCATAAGTACCCTGACCGCCAGATCTGTATTAACCTTTCTCATGTCCTCGACCTGCTCTTCCAGGCTATGAAGTGCTTCGTTTTCAAATCCTCCGACTTTTACAGGTGCGATCACAAGAGATGCTGATATCAGAATATTGATGACAGCCATGTCAAATAAACGCCCGCAGTCACATATGCAGTAATCATATGCGTCTGATATCTCAGTGAGCGCATCACGCAGCCGCGTGACCTGGTTTTCTTCCTCTTTAAGCATCAGGTTCATGTCAGTCTGCATGAGATACCCGTTTGCCGGAATGATGTCAATATGTTCATAACGTGTTGTCTTGACCAGGTCTGATGTCCTGTAATTTCCTCCCACCTTGATATGGCGTTCAAGCAATTCACTCAGCCCGATTCCTTCCGGTTCATACACGCCGAATGTTTTTGATGTATCACCCTGCGGATCTCCGTCAAGCACCAGCACACGTTTTCCGTATTTTTCGCCTAATATGTACGCAACGGAATCTGCTGTTGTGGTCTTTCCGATTCCTCCCTTGGGTGACATTACTGCAATAATCTTCATATCACTTTTCCCTCCTTAAAAATGCTGTTGTTCGGAATACCCATTTCGCACCCCCTGATTTCTGCAGGTTCAAGCTGCAGATATGCCTTTATAATTGCAATTGCATCTCCTGCCGAATAACAGGTTGCAACAAAATGTCCGGCTGCTGCCATGTCTGCCAGAAATTCTTTCTGTGTCGGCTGCTGCCTGTTATTTCCATACTTCATTTCGATGTACAGGCCGCAGTAGATTCCTTTGGGATATGGAAGGCACAGATCGGATACTCCCGATTTGACTCCCATCTGTTTCAGTTTCACCGCCTCCTGCTTATTCCTGCTGCCGCCGTTCGGACAGTGGTGCAGCCATTTCAATTCCGGGTATTTTCCAGTGTTCCATTCTGCCCACTGAATGACACTGATCTGCTCTGTATCTTCGCTTCGCAGTGCATATTTTAAGTTCATGTCTTTTTCTCCTTTCCGTCTGTGTTCTTTTTCTTTCTCATTCTTGCATGTATGTAAAACATATAATTAAAATCGTTATAATACACCTGCGCATTGGTGAAATCGTATTCTGGATACCACTTTGCAAGTACTTCCCCGATTGTGTTCTGATTTTTCACCATTCCGTCAACATATTTCCCGATCGGCTTATAACTTCCTTTTCCCTTTTCCGGCTGTTTGGAATGGACAACCTTAATGTCCGGATTAAGCAGTCCTTTGGAGCAGTGCCACCGCTTTTCTGATTTCAGACGGTCTTTTTGTTTAACGATGTAGTTTGCAATCCCGGACAGACCATTATCATCTTTTTTTAGTCTCCGCACTTCGTTCCGCCTGCCCTTTTTCCAGCACTGCTCTACGATGTCCATATCAAGTGCACCGTCCATAACTATATGGTGATGCCACCGGATTGCCGCATTTTTGTCATACTCTGTGACGTATATCCATTTTGCTTTAGGTAATCCACGCTTTTTCCGCTGATAGTTTACCCTGCCGATAAAATTCACCATATCTTTGTTCGCCGCATCCATGTCACCATCTGGAGGGAGATGATCGTTGTCGTAGGTTGTAGTCATCCAGATATCGCCATCACCAAAATTGGCGTTTATTTTACGCTCCACAAATTTCCTTGCATTTTTATCATTCAGATTATTCTGTGCCCTGTTATCCCGGACTATCTTCTGTCCCTCTCTGGGTGCTTCTGACATATGCTTAAACTGTGGATATATCTCAACCTCAAACTGGTCTCCTGCTTTTATCTCTTTCAGGGCATACCGTGCCTTTTGGTCATGTGAGAACATATTTTCAAGAGCCCATTCGCTATACTGTTCAAGCTGTTTGTTATATGCAGCCTCATAGTCATATGGGACAGACTGCATACCTTTCTTTTTCCTCTTCCTCTTTTCTTCCTTCTTCATCTGACACACCTTCTTTTATCTTTATCCATAAGTTTTCATTCTATTGTTATTATCTATTACAAGGACGGAAAAACCACTGAAATCCTTGAAAAATGCAGCTTTTATTATCATTTTCCGATTGCATTTTTGTGTCAGATTTGCTATAATATTATTGTTAATGCACTGACACAAAATACCTTTGAAACGGACGACTGCTGCCAACGGTCGCCCGTTTCTTTTTGCATTTTTCACACTGCTTCCACATAATTGTGAAATATCTGTATTCTCTTTTTATGCCGTTGCTATTATCAGCAATACCAGATCGCCATAAATGCGCAATTCATAACGCTTATATTTCTGTGTACTTTTTGCCTGCTGCCATGTTTGGCTTTTTATCTTGCTGCCCCGTTCCGGTCGATATATCTCCACCCTGTTTTTTTCTTTGCATTCTTTAAGCAATTGCAGAATTCTTTGGACTTGCTTTGTTATGATCTCATATTGTTCATATGTCCATAGACTTACATTTTGCATTTTCTGGCTTTTTTGTACTTTTATAAGTTCCGCGACAGCCATAAACCAGTTTTTATTGTTTACTGTCCTTAATATTTTATCTGCCGGAACTCCAGCTAATAAAGCTTGTACAACTGCATCTAGTTTTCTTAAATATATATCAAAAAAGATAAAATTCCTTTTTTCTGGAGTTAAAAAATCTTTTACCGCATTTGCTGCTTGATAATCTGTTATTTGCTCAATTAAATTCAATAATTCGCCTTCTTTTTCGCACATTCGGCTGTGCCATTGAGGCATACACAATGAATCCACCAGAAAACTAATAAACTCCATTTGTTTTATGTTACTCTCATTTGCCTGTTCCAAATTGATTTTCAATATTTTCTCTCCTCCTAAACTTCAGCTTCTATCTCATAATCTTTATGTTCTTCACAAAATCCGGCAACAACCTTTTTAGATGAATATCCTAAAGCATATTTAAACCACCCCTTAACATGACCGTGCCAACATTCTGTATTTATAATATCTCAATCCCTTCACTGTGAGAAAAACTTCAAATTTATTTTGCATCCCCCACAAAGCACCTGCATGTCTAGTCTTCTTTGTACATGAATAAACTGAACCATCATATCTTGCTATGTTCCCGATCACATGCCCTTTTGTTGCCTGTTCAATTTGTTCCAACGATTTTTTTATAACAACATCTGGTGTATATCTGTTTATCAATTCAAAAAAACTTCTCTTTTCATATTAATCTCCATCGCTCCGACTTTCAGTTGGCGGCGCAAATTTCAGCAATATCTAAAAAACAACGCGTATATTGTTTGCTCTAAATCTAATTGCTTTATCCATTCATTAAATTTTTTTTCAGGCATTAATTTTATTCGTAATCGAAGGATAAAAACAAACTCATATACCTTATAACAAAGTTCATACATCCCCCACTCCTCCTTAAATAAATTCCAGTTTAGCTACTCATTTAAGCTTTTTGCACAGTCCCAATGCTCCTGGCGCTGTCCTCGGCAACCTCTGAT
>JAIEEY010000339.1 GCA_029067205.1 Lachnospiraceae bacterium | reverse complement strand
AACCTTTAGGGAGCACACTTTAGGCTGCTTTAGCAGCACATTGAACCTACCGGCTTTAGCCGGTAGTGGTTGAGTTGTAAAATATCCAGATAATGTTCACGATGAAATAAAAATCAATGAAGCTCCAGTATCACAGGAGGAATTGATCCCAACAATATTGTCTGCGATGGGAGTGGATTATAAAAAATATGGAAGAACTTTTGAAGAGATCGGACTTTATGAAGATCGAATAAGACTCTATGAGAGCGGAGCCAGACCTATTTATGAAATTAAAGGTGATGCAAGACAAAAAGAAAATTGGAAAATTGTAGACTATGCTGACTATGATTAGATGTGTTTATGATGAGAAGTTCATGGAAAAATTTTGGTCATTTCGTTCCCATATTCGTTTTTTCCATCAATATTTTACGCAGTATGTCCGATATATAGGCTAAATAGCTAAGGATTTATTTCTAAACAGTTACTATGAAACAGTTCCTAAGCAATATAAGGGGGTAAAATACATGGATATCAATCAGATCGCGGGAATGTCGCGCCAGGAACTTATGGACTGTATCAGCGAGAAAAAGAAGGAGATTGCTAAAAAGGTGCAGAACGGGGAGACAGAACCCACATTTTCCATAGGGGCGGAAAGTTATACGGTGAAGGAATGGGACAAACTGATTGCAAAGGTTGACAAGAATAACGAGGCTGTCCGGAAAGAGCAGGAGCAGCGCAAGGAGGCTCAGGAAAAAGAGGAGTTGGAAGAAAAGAAGATCGGTCAGACTGAATTTATGAGCATATTAGAGGCCAGTGATACCAAACGCAATTATTTTATAGAGAAGCTGAATGGAACCTATCAGCCTTCTTTTCCGTATGCTGCTTATGCGAATGGTGATACAATCACTTACAACGGTGTGGTGTTTAGCTGTGACAAGCAAAAGAATGCAATCTGTCTCGGCGATATGAGCAATAGGGGAGATGTGCTGACAATCCCTCTGGAAAAAGGCGGCAGTCTGATGGTAAACAGAAATTCGATTGGTATGCTGGCGGGCGCAATGTCGATGTTTTCCCCAGAGGATGCGAACCGTATCATGCGCGCTATAGCAGACGATAAAAAGGCACAGAAAACGCTGAAAGAGATCGAAGATGACAAGAACAGCCTTGGTGACGATGCCGATGAGAAGGTGATTAATGAATTGGTAGTTGATTTATTAGATTCTGAAACAGACGGGGAGAATTCTATTATATAAACTAAGAAAACGGTTTTGCCAAATGCAAACCGTTTTTCTTAGTTTATAATTTATTATCCGATTACTTTTTTGACTGCCTCAAGAACACGTTCTGCCTGGAATGGTTTTACGATAAAGTCCTTTGCTCCTGACTGGATTGCCTCGATAACCATCGCCTGCTGTCCCATCGCAGAACACATGATCACAGATGCGTTTGGATCAATTGCTTTAATTCCCTTCAACGCCTGAATACCGTCCATCTCCGGCATAGTAATATCCATGAGTACGAGGTCAGGCTTTGTCTCATTATACTTGTCTACAGCTATTTTTCCATTCTCTGCTTCTGCAGCAATCGTATATCCGTTTTTTGTCAAGATATCTTTGATCATCATCCTCATGAAAGCTGCATCGTCTACGATTAAAACATTCTTTGCCATTATTTAGTTCCTCCTCTGAAATAATTTGTAAATGGAATGTGCAAGATCAAACGGGTACAATTGCATAATCGTACTATCAATCAGCTTTCCGATTCTTAATTTAAAGTTAATTTTGACAAAAAGGTCTTCCCGGATATCATCCGGAAATTCATACTCTTCGACAACAATCTGCTGTACAGAAGGCGGTGAGATGTCTATCTTTTTCTCAAACATCTTACTCATTGCGGTGGCAGAGCTCGCTGTCATCTGATTCATGGCTTCTGAAACAGCACTGATATGCAGGGGTGTGATGTCTCCTCTGGAGTATTCTCCGGTTCCGCCATTTCCCATCATAAGGTCCGTGATAATCTTGGCATCATCATCCTTAAGAACAAGCATATTCGTACCGAACAATCCCTCTGTGTACTGCACGCGCACCAGAATACAGGAATTTTCATAATCTTCTAAAATGTCATTTTTGTGTGCAAGAGTGACATGTGGCGTTGTAATGGTGATTGGCTGTCCCAGCATCAGGTTCATTGCTGTGGCTGAGGATCCAATAGATATGTTGGAGATTTCACCGATTACATCTGCCTCCTCTTTTGAAAAAAAATCCATGGCAGACTCCTTCTTCGTTTATAACTTGTGTTGAATAATATCATTTTACAAAATTTTTTTATTTTTGTCTATAAGAGTTAGTTATTTTCATAAAAAAATCGTGAAGGTTATTAAGGAA
>JAIEEY010000338.1 GCA_029067205.1 Lachnospiraceae bacterium | reverse complement strand
GTGCTCTACGCGTCGGCAATCCACGGCGGGGAGGATATTATACAAAAGCTGCACCACCAGATTCAGGAGTGGCCGCAAAATGCAAGGGGAGCGATTGCGGCCGAGGCGGTGAAAGCACTTGCACTGAGTCCGTCGCCGCGTGCACTGTTGATCGTGGATGGTATCGCGAGGAAATTTAAGTTCAAACAGGTGAGGGCAGCGGCAGGCGAGGCGCTTGAATTTGCAGCGGCAGAGCTTGGCATTACCCGCGAGGAGCTCTCGGACCGCATTGTGCCCGACCTTGGATTTGATGAGAACATGGAGAGAATGTTCGATTACGGTGAGCGCACTTTCAAGGTGATGATTACTCCTGCGCTTGACGTTGAAGTGTATGACGGGACCGGAAAGAAATTGAAGAATCTGCCCGCGCCGGGAAAGAAGGACGACGCGGAAAAGGCGGCAGAGGCATATGCGGCTTTCAAGGAGATGAAAAAGCAGATGAAGGCGGCAGTCACCAGTCAGAAATCACGCCTTGAGTATGCATTGTCTGCAAAGCGGGAGTGGAGTGTGGATGCGTGGAAGAATCTGTTTGTCAAAAATCCGCTGATGCATCAGTTTGCAATCGGTTTGATCTGGGGTGTCTATGAAAACGATCAGTTGGTACAGAGCTTCCGTTATATGGAGGACGGTTCCTTCAACACGCAGGACGAGGAGGAATATACACTGTCTGATCAGGCGCGCATCAGTCTGGTGCATCCAATTGAACTTACAGATGAGGAAAAGATAGCGTGGAAGGAGCAGCTATCGGATTATGAGATCACACAGCCGATCGAGCAGCTTGACAGGGAAGTATATTATATGACAGAGGAGGAAGCGGACAAACAGGGACTGGAGCGGTTTGGCGGATATGTGCTCAATGACCTTTCGTTAAATGGAAAATTGACAGGGCTTGGCTGGTATCGCGGCTCTGTGCAGGATGCAGGAGGATTTTATACTTATTACCGCGAGGACGCAGAGGTTGGCATCGGCGTGGAACTGCATTTTTCCGGGACGTATGTAGCCTGTATGAATGATGACGTGACGGTGTATGATGCACGGTTTTACAAGGCGGGAACGATAGAGCGCGGCAGTTATGTCTATGATGAGGCAGACAAGAAGACGGCGTATTTCTTAAAGAACGTTCCGGCAAGATATTTCAGCGAGATTGTATTGCAGCTTGCCAGGGCGACTGCGTCGAGTGAAAAACGCGATGAGAACTGGAAGAATGGCGCAAACCTGATTTCCTGAACAGGATTTCGATAACAGGATTTCGATAATATGATTTCGATTTTAAACGCCTGGTTGACAGAGAAGGAGGATTTTGCCATGATTGTAAATAAAGGAAATGATCAGATTGCAAATATGCTTGCATTTCTTGCAAAGATTGGTGTGTCGGCGCAGGATTGCGCATTGGCGGAACAGTACTTAAACGGTGATGTGGGAGATGAGGTATTAGACCAGTTCCAGAGGATTGATTTTGCGGCAAAGACAGTTACATATAAAGATAAAGAAGACTTGGATTCCATCATGAAGGGGTTGAACAGGGCAGACAGGAGAGCAGTGTGTATTCGGATGTTCAATGTATTGTTTGCAATTGGTCATGGCTCATGTGATGCCTTATTGTATGGATATTTCCCGGAACATCCGATTGAGGAATTCGATGAGTGTGCACTGTATAAAAAGCTTATTATTTTCATGAATAAGTGGGGGAAGTATGTAAGCAAGTTCAATCTGGAACGCATGCGGAAGATTGCACAGGACGATTCCGATAAGCTGCGGGAAAGCATTGACTTGATCAGAGGAGAGGGGCGTCAATATCTGTTAATGGCACTGACTGTTTACTTTGAGGTAAAGTATCCGGAGAAAAAGCAGTTGGCAGCGGAGGATGCGGCGCTTATGAGGGAGTATGAGGAGGCGCTGCTTGCGTGTCTTGATGAATGTCTTCAACAACAAGCCTGCTTTGGACATGACAGGATCGTGTCCGCGGTCCGCGCACATCAGCTTACCAGGGAAATGTTGAATGGTATGATACAGTGCGCTTTGTCGCAGGATGATCGCAGGCAGCTTTGCAGTATCGGCAGCATGGCATATCTGAATTTCCCATTTTCAGATGTATTGCTGGATGTGGTCAGGGTATGTCTGGCTGTGGATGCAGAATGGATGCTTTTTGCGTTCTCTGATGCCTTGAAGGAAAAACTCAACAGTGACGGAGACTATGACGAACTGTTTTGGATTGAACCGGACACCTATATCCGCTGGGCGGCTGTTCAGAACGAACAATGCATTTTAAAGAGACAGCTCGAGAAAAATCAGGAGTGTTATCTGAAAGCAATTGATCGGGAAGGATACACGACGAGTTTTGCCCAGGGTTATTCCAGGAAATCAGCCGGGGAGAACTGGATCGATGCCACCAACGCGTTAAAGGATGTGTTAAAAGCGGAAAATCCCCAGCTATACGAACAGATTCATGCAGGAAAACCGTATTATAAAAAGGTCATTGATTATTTGGTGAGTGACACGCCGCATGCAGAGCTGGCGCGGGAGTATCTGCGGGGGCATTGCAAAATT
>JAIEEY010000337.1 GCA_029067205.1 Lachnospiraceae bacterium | reverse complement strand
TCCCCTCTCTTAGGCTCACGGTCTTTCGTATTGTCTGATTTTACCCTGCTGTCAACCACTTTCTCGTTTTTCTGCTGTGTAACAGCTCTGACAGCCATTCTTTTAGGTTCGTCCTTTTTTATAATTTCCTTCTGGTTATCCTCTCTCTTAGGCTCACGGTCTTTCGTATTGTCTGATTTTACCCTGCTGTCAACCACCTTCTCGTTTTTCTGCTGCGTAATAACTTTCTGGTTATCTGGCTTTTCGTTCTTTTGCTGTATTTGATTTCTTTTCTCTTCTGCCTTCCCATCTGTTTCTTTTTTAACAGCCTTGTCGTTACCCGTTACGCCATTTTCTTTCTTTATTTCCCTTCTTGCTGCCAGCAGCTTTTCCTCTATCTTTTTCCTTTCCTCTCTTGTATTTAGCACCTCTGTATTTGTATTCTTATTTGGATTAAGCGTGCTTTGCTGATTATTATCTTTTATTATCTTGTTATCCATTTCTACTCCTATCCATCGTTGCCAAACCCATTTCTGGAAATGCACCCGACAGGAATCGAACCTGCATTAAAGGCGTCGGAGGCCTCCGTTCTATCCATTAGACTACGGGTGCTGGATATGATTTTCATCACGTCTGTAATCATAACACAATTATTTTCATTTGTCTACAACAGAAATAAAATTGAAATAAAATTGATTACAATGATTGCCATATAATACTAACAATCAGACCTGCTGCTGGTATTTTTCACACAGCTCATCGAATTGAAACACTTGTGCCTGAAGAGACCTGAAAGCCGTTTCATCACTCGCTTTCAGCTTATCTATAAACTTAAAAAGTTTATCTTGGAGTTTAAAGTGCTCCCTTGCATCCACACGGTAAAAATTGGCACTGCGCATGATTTTTTCAAGATATTTTGCAATCTGCCGGTCATTTCCTTTTTTCAGGGCATTCTGCAAAAGCTCTATGTTATCCACCTCAGGAGAATCTGTCACCTTCGTAAACGTGTTCGCGCCGATCGCATAATATTCTTCTCCAATTTGATAAATAAAGCTTTTCTTTTCGTATAGATTTTCCTTAAAATCACTCATGCGGCTCCTCCAAATCTTATCCTATATTTGTGTACACATAAAGATTTTATCACGAAAACTGTTATTTGTCATCACTTTTTCAGGCTTTTCATATAGTCCTTCACAGACTGATCTGGATTCAGGGACTCGCGTATCTTTTGCAGAGCCTTGTTGTAAGTCCACACATCCATCTGACAGTTACTCGTAAGCAGCCGGGCACTTTCATAAGGAAAACAGATAAAAGTCTCTGCCATGAGCCACGCAGCTGCCATCTGCGCATAATAGCCCTGCTCAAATGGTCTGTTCAATGTGGCAAGTATTTTTTCCAGATATGGATACTGTTCCCTTGTAGAGACAGACAATTCCTGATTTGGAAAACTGTCATTGATATCCGCCATGCATACCTTTCTGTTTCTCGCAATTTTCTTATTCCCGGAATCATACTTGAGATACTGACTCAGAAGCAGTATCAATGCCACCCTGACCTCATATTCCTTATCTGAATAGAGATAGGGCTGCATGAACTCCCACACATTCTCCCGATACCTGTTTGCAAAGGTAAAAGAATTGCAGAAGCTATCGCATACAGACCAGTTATCGATATACGGAACAAATTCCTTAAAGTGCGCAAGCCCCTCCTCACAGGAAACTCCTTTCTTTGCTGTTCCATATCCGATCAGCATACCACGGAGCATTGTCTCCTCAAAATAAATATCCTCATACACGCCATCATATCCTGCGGTTTCGTCCTGCCACCTTGCCTTATGTTCCTTATCATTTACGATGCTTTTGGCAATCTGTCTCAGCTGCGGCAGCCTCACCCCCATAAGGGGCTTTGCCCCGGGAATGAGTCCTGCCGAAAATTCCTTGTATTTCTCATCAGCATATTGTGCTAGTATGTCTCTGATTTCTTCTCTCATCTGTCATTCTTCTCTTTGTTATTGATTATTGCCGCCTTTTCTGTACTGTACTGGTGTCATTCCCATTTTCTTCTTGAAAATGCGGTTAAAATGCTCCACATTCGGATATCCAACTGCCATTGCCACATTCTCGACAGTCATATTTCCATTTCGAAGCAGTGTCTTTGCCTTTTTTAAACGTATGTTTATCAAAATATCCCCAAAGGTCTTTCCTGATTTCTCATGGATATACTTGCTCAGGTAAGGTTCAGATAAGTGAAAATGCGCTGCCACATCACTGAGTGCCGTCGCCTGGTAATTTGCCTGGATATAATTCATGATCTCCATCATGCGCTCATCCTGACACGCCGCATTCTCCTGAATCTGCGGAAGCTTGTTGACACTGACGCAGAGTGCATGGACCGATGCCTTGATAATGTCGTCATCCATGCCTACGCCCCAGAATTTCTCACCATTGCAGGTGACACCCACATAGGCGATCGCTTTCGACGAGGAACCTTTTGCAAGTGCATGCTCCTCATAGTCCGATAATTGATAGCTGATGCCAAAATACTGCTTGATCGTATTGCTCACTGCATCAAGACGACCATTTCCGTTTGCGTCCACAGTTATCTTTTTATCACCACATGTGATCACTGCCTCTGCCATAATACCATCGACTTGCTTAAAATGACACTCATTGATCTGGAACAGCGGTGTGTTATCCACATAATTCTCGCAGAAAATATCATAAACCCACTGTGGAGAAAGCACTTTATGTTCCTGGTCAGAGACATCTTTGACGAGATATCCCACTTCCTCGCGCATAGCGTAAGGCAGGGAGATACCATAATTCTGTTTCAGGATATAGTTCACGCCGCCCTTTCCCGACTGGCTGTTGATGCGAATCACATCAGCGTCATAGTTTCTGCCCACATCCTTCGGATCAACTGGCAGATATGGCACTGTCCACTTGTCTGTATCTTTCTCCTCACGCCACTGCATCCCTTTTGCGATCGCATCCTGATGGGAACCCGAAAAAGCCGTAAAAACGAGATCTCCTGAGTACGGCTGTCTCTCATGCACCCTCATGCGTGTGAAAAGCTCATATTTTTCCCGGATCTCGGGCATATTAGAAAAGTCAAGCTTCGGATCTACACCATGCGAAAACATGTTCATTGCCACTGTGATCAGGTCAACATTTCCTGTCCGCTCACCGTTTCCAAAAAGTGTTCCCTCCACGCGGTCTGCACCTGCAAGTACACTGAACTCTGCATCGCACACACCACATCCGCGGTCATTGTGCGGGTGTACGGAAAGCACCACTGCATCCCTGTATTTCAGATTTTTATGGATATATTCCACCTGCGTAGCAAACACATGCGGCATGGCATTCTCAACTGTTGTCGGAATGTTGATGATCGCCTTTTTATCCACTGTCGGCTGCCAGATATCAAGCACTGCGTTGCACACCTCGACTGCATAGTCAACCTCTGTGCCATGGAAACTCTCGGGGCTGTACTCAAATGAGAAGTTTCCGTCAGTCTCTGATGCAAGTTTTTTCAACAGTTCCGCACCGTCTGTTGCAATCTTCTTGATCTCTTCCTTACTCTTCTTAAACACCTGTTCGCGCTGTGCCACTGAAGTTGAATTATAGAGATGAATTACCGCGTGTGGCGCCCCCTTGACTGCCTCAAAAGTTTTCTTGATAATGTGCTCCCTTGCCTGTGTGAGTACCTGCACAGTCACATCATCGGGTATCATATTCCTTTCAATCAAAGCGCGCATGAACTCATACTCCGTCTCTGACGCCGCCGGAAAGCCGACTTCAATCTCCTTAAAACCGATTTCCACAAGCATATCAAAAAAATGTAATTTTTCATCCAGACTCATGGGCTCAATCAATGCCTGATTCCCGTCTCTCAGGTCGACAGAACACCAGATCGGCGGCGCTGTGATCGCGTCCTTCTTCACCCAGTCATATGTACAGACCGGCGGTAAAAAATATGATTTTTCATACTTACTTGCATTTTTCATGTCTTAAATCCTCCACTCTTATATGATTTCAATCAAGTACATGCTGTGTCAGCGTTAATCGCCCTTGTGTGTATCTGTATTGACATGCACAAAAAAATCCTCCGCCTCCACAACATCCCTGCTGTAGAGACGAAAGACTTCGACTTTCTTTCGCGGTACCACTCTACTTCATGTTCTTATATCAACCCGTACAAAAACATGCCCTCATCAGCACTATCATGCCTTTCCCTGATAACGGTGGGTGCTCCGTTGCGTCCTACTGATCTTTACTGTTCAGACACACAGCTCCAAGATGAGTTCGCCATACTTCCCATACTGTCTTGCAGCTAACGACAGCTCTCTGAAACGTTCCGTATCACTACTACTTCTTTTCATTGCCATTTTTATAATTTGTAGGTTTATAGTAACATGATTTAAAGCACATTGCAAGCATTAAAATTAATCATTTTAATTGATTTATTTTATCGCTTTATTTTCAAGCTAAAGTCAATCCTAGATACCCTTCTCTACAGTCCCAATTCTTTAACCGCTCTGGCAGCAGTACCATTCCGCCCATATTCCTCTCAAATGCCCAGGCTGCTCCTGTGTATTCAAGGAGTTCTGGAAGAATATTGTGAAGCTCGTCATCGTCAAGCGTCGTCTCCATGATGTGAAGGCTGTCTTTTTCGATCCGATACATCAGCATTGCCTTTTTAGTCTTTTCTGTTTCAATGCCCTTTGTCAGCAAAAGTGTTCTTCCGCCGCAGAACTGGTTCTCTTTTATGGCATAAGCGATTGCTTTCTCGTCCCACTCGACATATCCTTCCCCTTCAAAAAACTGATCTCGTACAGTTTTATATTCCATTTCATCCGCATCAGAAACGATCCAGCTGCCAAGTATATCCAGTTTGTCCTCAACATCCATCTCCTCTGCCGCCCTCAAGTCGCTGCCGTCTGCCGGCAGAAGCTGAATATCTGCTGTCCCAGTGCATCTTCCGGCATAAATCCAGCATGGGCTCTCCCCAAAAGCATCAGCAAAACCCTGTTTCTCATAATATTCCTGCAAATCCCTGTCTGCCGGCTGCAAGACCAATGGTTCGTTGTATTTCTGGGCAGCATGTTTTATGATTTCCGACGCATAACCCTTATTTCTATACTCCGGCAGTGTGGCAACAGCATAGACATATCTGGCATTTTCCTTTTTGCCATTGATTGTCACCTGCACTGGCAGCAGACTTGCCATTGACACAGGGCGGTTATCTTCATAGATCACGTACATGTTTTCACTTTCAAAGCGGTTCTTCAGATACAGTTCTATATATGCCCTGTCATCCCCAAAACACCGGTTCCATATCTCCATGACAGATTCCCACTCTGTCTCGCTGGCAAAAACAACATGACTTTCTGCCGCACTGTATTTTCTTAACAAAATATCAGGATAGTAGGACATCTTCGCTTTTCTTAATCCTGGATCCCCTGTGTCTTCCTCGCGGTTTACGTACATATAATCCTGCGCTTCGTGCAAAACAAACTGCTGGTTAATCATCGGATAAGCACCTTGCAGGTCGGGGAATGCCTTTTCAAAATGTACTACAAAGGTATCTTTATTTAATGGCTCACCAATTGTAAACGCGACAAGCTCACCATTCTTATATAAAACACCACCATATAGCCCGAGCCCCGAAAAATTCGAAAACGCCACTTCCAAAACACCGATTTCCCGTTCCATCTCGTCATTCCACTTCTCAGCACGCAATGCGATCCACTCTTTTGCCATCCTGCGGCACTCAGGAATGTGCTCCACCGTCATCGGTTCATACTGCCAGTCACCATCATCCATAAACCGGGTAATATGGTTCCGTTTGCCATGCAGTTTCTTTCCCCTTAATGAAGACAGCTTTTCTACCGTGTAAACATAGTCAAAATCATCTCTGTCCGCGCTGACCTCAAACTCTCCCGGGAACCACTCGAGCAGCTTTAACCTGCCCTCTTCCGTGATCGGAGCAATCTTCAGTCCATGCCCATGTACTGCACATATTTTTTTCAGATGTCTGATCATGGACTGCTTATCACCATTTCCAAAGGGAAAAGAATACTGGAAATGTTCCTGTTCCCTATATCGGATCACTCCGCATCCATAAGCACTCCCGACCTGTACATCATACACTTTCGCCCAGATAAAATTGTTTGCAAAAGTGTATTCACAGGCATCAATATGATCCTCCTTTAATTTCTCGTTAATCCAGTTCCTGTCATCTATCGATATCGAATGAAAGTTCAGTTTTTCCTGTTCTGGCATATGGGATTCCATCCTGCTTTCTCATTAATATTATTTCCATTCTGACCTGTCCGGCAGATCATTGATGCTTGGTAACTGTTCAAAATAACCTGTACATCCTGACTTGTCTGTTTCTGAACCGTTCCTTACTTTTAGTATATCCGAAATCCTGTTAAATATTGGCTGGCGTCAATGAAAAACCTATAATCCATGGTACTTCCTGCCTGCTGCGATGTCTGCCGCCATCTGTGCTTTTAACGTGTCAGTTCCCGCAAAACGCATCTCCGGACGTCTGTGTTTTAGCAGGTAAACCTCCATATCTTCCCCATAAACGTCACCGTCAAAATCATAAAGATAGGTTTCCACTCCCATCACAGAATGTTGATCTACTGTGGGCTTTGTTCCGATATTGGTAATCGCCGCAAGCTTTTTTCCATCATATAACCCGTCGCCCGCTTTACTGTGAAGATATACATAGGAATAGTAAACACCTTTGGGGGGCAGCAGTTTGTCCCGTGATGGCTGGAGATTAACGGTAGGCATGCCGATCGTGCGTCCGAATTTTTTTCCATGTATGATTTCTCCGCTCACATGGTAGGGCACGCCCAAAAGTTCTGTTACCAGTTCCATATTCCCCTTACCCACTTCCTCGCGGACATAGGTGGAACTGACCTCTTTCCCGGCATACAACACCTTGTCGATCAAAATAACCTGATAACCACAATCCGACGCCATCTTCTGCAGCAGTCGATAATCCCCTGCTCCACGCCTTCCATAAGAAACATCCTCTCCGGCAACCACACATTTTGCATGCATCCTGTCGACAAGAACCTCTCTAATATAAGTTTCTGGTTCCATATCTGCTATTTCCTGATAAAAAGGATATTCGATCAAATAATCAACACCCGCATTTTCAAAAACACGGCGTTTTTCTTCCAAAGTGGAGAGCTCCCGGATTGATCCCTTGCTGAAAAACGCCGCAGGAGACGGAACAAACGTAAATACCACTGATTTCAGTCCCTTTTCCTGCTGCTGTTTCAATTGTCCTAAAAGCTTCTGATGTCCTCGGTGAAAACCGTCAAATTTGCCTATAGCTGCGGCGGTTTCTTCCTCTATATAAAATTCTGTCGTGTTCTCTATAATCTTCATTTTTAACTTAACTCCAAGCCATTTTAACGCCTGATAAAATAATTATTCCAAAAACATTTTAAATGGCTTAAACACACCCTCACTTTTTACAAAGGTATACACTGCCTTGAACTCCCGCTTTCCATTGTAGACGCGAATCATATCCCCATCTGCAAAAAATGTGCGGCCGTCAAAAGAAAGCTGCTGCGGATAAAGCTTGTTCCCATTCAATAGTGCATTTTCAGCCTCACACTTCACAGAGGCTCCCTCATATTCCCCAAAAACACTGTCAGGTGCTATGACATAGTCTCTATATGTACCCAGCTGCATCAGTTCCTCTACCTTGGAAAGTTTGATGGAATCCTCTATCCGAAAGCCACCAACCCTTGTGCGCTTTAATTCTGCCATTGCAGCGCCGCATCCGAGTTTTTCCCCAATATCTGAACACAGTGTTCTGATATAAGTCCCTTTGGAACATCCCACCACAAACCTTGCCGTGGGCAGGTCTATGCTTAAGATCCTGATATATGCAATATCAACATGTCTCGGCCGCCGCTCCACTTCCCTGCCCTCTCTGGCAAGCTCATATAACTTTTTTCCGTTGACTTTCAGGGCAGAATACATCGGCGGTATCTGCTCGTATCCGCCGACAAAACCCATGATTGCATTTTCCACTTCGGACTCACCTACATTGACAACAGACTCCGTCAAAACCTTGCCACTCATATCCTGTGTATCTGTAGTTACTCCAAGACGCATAAGCGCCTCGTACTCTTTGCTCTTGTGCGTCATCATGTCGCAAAGTTTTGTCGCACTGCCAAAACACACCGGAAGAACCCCAACTGCGTCAGGATCCAACGTTCCCGTGTGTCCTATCTTTTTCTGCCTTACAATCCCGCGAAGCTTCGCTACCACATCATGTGATGTATAACCAGCTTCCTTATAAATGTTCATAATACCGTTAATCAACGTTTCACCGCCAGTTTACTATATTTTAATATGACCTTATTTATTTTCTTCTTCATGCGCTTTCATCTGCAGTTCAATCTGCTTCGAAATGTTATTTGCCACATCATAAAACGTTACGTTTATAGTACAGC
>JAIEEY010000336.1 GCA_029067205.1 Lachnospiraceae bacterium | reverse complement strand
GTATAATTCCTGCTGAATCGTACAGCGGTATCGCTCGTCTCTTGAAAAAATGTCATAGATTGGCTGCAGCTCATCCTTCTCACCAACACAAGTAAAGTAAAAGATATCACCCTGATACAATTCCTCATTATTCCTCACAGAGCGAAACCGTCTGTCACCTTTTCTCCGTCTGAGATATTGTTTGATGCCGTCGTTTTCCCGCTCTGGAATCCATGAGACCTTTTCGATGCCTTGAATATAAGCATACACCAGGGGACTGATATTGTGTCTATTGATGACATCTGCCACATAGTTCATTTCTTCCTTGCAAAACCTTTCCTGTGACAAGATTTTACCGGTCTCAGGCTGAAAAATGAACACACCATTATATACGATAACCGGTATCTTTGTTGACAATCCCTCCGTCACCACTGAGGCAGATACCAGAGACCTTGCGGTCGCGTAAGTGAACAACATCCCTTTTTCCACAAGGTCGTTGATAATATCAATACTTATTTGATTAATACGGTCATTCTTGTTTAATAAAGTGCCGTCTAAATCCGTTACATATAATGTTTTTTCCATCAGAGTCCCCCATTCTGCCACAGATCCGACTTTCTTTCATACAAAATCCTGTCTACATTTTCTATCATTATGGAATCATAAAAACTTTCATCCACGTACCCCTATAAGCACAAAATACTCCACGATCATTCTCTGAACTGCCTCCGGATACATTAACAGCTGATATGCAAATCCACCCTGACTGACTTTATCGATCGTTTTTATCCCCAGCTTCAGTCCCTCTTGCGTCTGTACTTTCGTGTATCCCTCCTGCCTCTGTTCCTCAGCGGTCAATCCCGCTGTCACAAGGTAATCCCAGATTGCAGCAATTGTGACTTTTTTCACATTTTCAGCACTGCAGATGAGATTCAGCTGCTCCCTAATCTCACTTATGTAATAGTATTCAGCGTATTGAAACCGCTCTGCATCCTCCCGATTGAGATAAAAAGCTTCTTTCTGTCCCTTTTTCACAATGGGTACAGACTCTGCCCCCTCGTCCATCTGTGCACCGAAAACCGCATTGGGATTTTCAGCCAGAAACTTTGCAATCTCTTGAAGAAAACGCTCCCCATACTTCTGATACTTATTTTCACCGACACCCGATACTGCAAGCATTTCTTTCTGGTCCTTAGGCACTTTGGCACACATGTCTATCAGCGTCTTGTCGCTGAAAATAATATAAGGCGGCATTGCCGCTTCCTTTGCAATGACCAGACGCAGCTGGCGCAGTCTGTCAAACAAGTTATATCCCGCTCCTGTGAGCGAATCTGTCTTTTTCTCCTTCGCCCTGTTTGCCGCCTTCTCCCGCTCCTGCGCTTTTCTGATGATCACATGCGTATCTTCCTCTTTCAACCTGCGGATATCTCCCATCTGAAGCACGCTGTACTCCCCGCCTGTCTGGACAATGTAACCTTCCGCCAGCATCTGATCGATCAACACGCGGATATCGGTCTCGTTCCTATGTCCTAATGTTCCGTAGGATTTGTAGGTGTTAGCGCCAATCTCCTTTAGCCGGGCACGGTTTGCACCAAGTAATGTTCCAATCACGATATTCAGTCCGTATCTGCCTTTCGTCTCGGCAATACAGTTAATGACCCATTTTGCCTCAGGTGTCATGTCCTGCTCATAGTATTCGCGATGGCAGTTTCCACAGTTATCGCAAGGGGCAGCTATCTTTTCCCCAAAATATTCCAGTATATAATTCCTGAGACATGTAGTGGCTTTGCAGTACCCTTCCATGACCTGGAGCCGGTGAATATCCCTCTGCCTGACCAGTTCAATGTCGTCCATATCCATTCCATCAAACTCTTTCTTTTCCAGAAGGAATTTATTGATCATTACGTCCTGCGCGGAAAAGAGAAGAATACACTGGGCATTATCACCGTCGCGTCCTGCGCGTCCTGCCTCCTGATAATAATTCTCCATGCTCTGTGGCATATTATAGTGCAGTACATACCTTACGTTGGATTTGTCAATCCCCATGCCAAACGCATTGGTCGCAATGACGATCTGCACCCTGTCATAGATAAAATCGTCCTGGTTTTTCTTCCTTGTCTCATTGTCAATTCCCGCATGATAGCGTGTCACCGAAATGCCGCTTCGCGACAGCTTCTCATACAGGTTGTCCACATTTTTCCGCGTTGCACAATATACAATCCCGCTCTCGTCTGCGTGTTTTTGAATGTAATCAAGGACAAAATCATCCTTGCGCTTTCCCGCAATATGCTCCACACTGTAATACAAATTTTCCCTGTCAAAGCCTGTGACAACAACACGGGGATTTTGCAGTTTCAGGATACATTCGATGTCTGTTTTGACCTCCCTGGTGGCAGTTGCCGTGAACGCACTCACAATCGGTCTGTCTGTCAGACTGTCTATGAATGCATCAATTTTCAGATAGCTGGGGCGGAAATCCTGTCCCCACTGTGAAATACAGTGGGCTTCGTCAACTGTGACCATTGAGATCTCTGCGTTCTGTGCAAACTGCATAAACCCTGCACTTTCCAACCGTTCGGGCGCCACATATATGATCTTATATCTTCCTTCCGCAGCAAAACGCATCGCTTTTGCAATCTGCGTTTCTGTCAGTGATGAATTGATAAATGCTGCATGGACACCCGCTTCATTTAGTGCCTTTACCTGATCCTGCATGAGGGAAATCAACGGTGAGACCACAATTGTGATACCCGGCAGCATCAGCGCCGGCACCTGATAACAGATTGATTTTCCCGCACCTGTTGGCATAATTGCCAGTGCATCTTCTTTGGACAGAATGGATTGCACGATATCTTCCTGTCCATTTCGAAATGAATCATAGCCAAAGTATGTTTTCAGTATTTCCGCAGCGTTCACTTTCATCCTCCCTGCGTGCTCCGACACGCATACCAATCAATGGTTTGAGCAACCTTCCTTCAAACCTTCTCCTCCCAACGGCTTGTATATTGGGCGTATATGAACAATTCATACTGTAACCTCTTTCTCCGGGATCGTCTCCATCATCATAAACAACTCCGCATCTAACGCTTTTGTCCCAACAGGAACTGCGTACTGAACCACCGCACAACGATTGCGCAATCCATGCGGTCCTGTTTCCTGATCTGGTCTGCCACCCATCATAAGCATTGCAGTCCCACCATTTTTCGGCTCTGGAATACGGTCCAGATCCGTGGTGGCAAAAAATTGAGCACTGAGATTTTCTCTGGTGCACTCATACTCCACGGTAAAATATCCCCTTCCCCTTGGGCATTCTGCCCCGATTGATGTTAAAGCCATCTCCTTCATTTCCTCAAATTCTTCTCTTGTAACATACTGCAGTGCTCTCTCCTGATACTGCACATCGTCAAACCGCCTCTGCTCCTCAATAAGGGGCTCCATCATACGCACCTGATTTATATAGCAAATCACTTCTTCCCCATCCTCTTCCAAGGAAAAGCACAGCTGATTTGTCGTCCCTTGCTCTAAACGCACAGACTTTTGTATAATGTAGGATTTGTGTGTCGTCCCCACGGTCACTTGCCTGATTTCTCCTGTCAACACAGGAAGCCTTTCACAAACATCTTTAAGGCGCAGTGACACAAGTCCCATCCGATTCCATTCCAGACGATAAAAAAGGGAATCTTCCGATAATCTCCATCCCTTTTCCATCATCTGCTGAAAAAAGAAATATGCTTCCACAAACTCCAACTGCGCCAGATTCCCGCCTGATCCACCTTGCAATTCAAATGTATCTTCGCCGATTTTAATCTTGTTGAGATGCAGTGCATTCCCGTCATGTCCGCCTGCAGAATCCAGCATGGATTCCCTCTTTGTCTGCCCTGGCTTCCATACAGGATTTTCCTCCGGTGATGGCTGCTGCTCCAATATATAGAGAACTGTTCCTTCCTTTTTCCGCCCCATACCGACAATGTGGATCTGCTCGCCATCTATGGAGATATCCTTTCCTATAATGCTTACTTCCTCAAAATGAAATGCTTCCATATATGATTGAAATGTGTCATAATTCATCTCTTGAAATCCCTCTAATTTTCCTCTTATCTTTCAAATTAATATCTTTATCCCTGCATTTTTCATCGCAAACGTATCAAATGCTACCTGTAAACAGTGTCATTCTATGGATCCGCTATCCTTTCACCGCAATCGCATCAAATGTTGCCTGCCTATAAACAATATCATTTTGTATATCGGCTATAAAGCCGTTCAAATCAACCACATCCCGAATCACATACACTCCTTTTTGTTTCTCAATCCATCGGTTTCCAGAGGAATACTGCATGAGCTGGCTGTCGATACAAGCCAACCGCCTCCCCTGCCTGATGGCATACCGGACAGTATGCATCGTACCACTGTCGCACTCCGCCTCGACCACGATCACACCGTCACTGATTCCGCTCTGCAGGCGGTCTCTCTCTACATACTGGTATCTGCGTATTGGTGTATGGGCTGGATACTCACTGAGCAGACAGCTTCCATCAGATAGCAGTTGATCTGCAAGCGCAGTATTGGAATGCGGCACAATCTGCCCCAGCCCGCAGGGCATGACTGCCACACAGGTTCCGCCCGCTGCCAGCGCCCCCCTTAATGCATGTGTATCACAGCCCAGAGCCAGTCCGTTTACCACATTGATTTCTCTCCTGCCCAGCTCATAGCCTATTCGGAATGCTGCTTCCATACCCTGCCCCGACACCTGTCTGCTGCCAATCACTGCAATATTTCGATTCTGATTAATAATGTCATTATTTCCCTTATAGTATAGTTCAAATGGCGGTTTTGATATTGATAACAGTCGTTCTGGATAATCGCTATCATATATTTCCGTCCGCCCCATCTCATATTGCTGCATCATCCACATCACATCTCCAACCACTTTATGAAAATTTATCATAAATGCAGATATTATACAACCTAAAACATCTACCTGATATTATTACACCACTTCAAAATATGGTCAAATCTGATCTGCAGCTTTCCCACATAAATATTAAGCGAAACCGGCTGTGTCAAATCGTGAATCTGTGCATAGATATCTCCCTCAAAGAAAAATACAAGCAGCTGCTTCTTATAAGGATCAAGGATCCAGTACTCCCGCACTCCGGCATTTTCATATTTCACAAGCTTTTTAAAATAATCTTTGCGCTTTGTCGACGGCGAGATCACTTCCAGCACAAAATCCGGCGCTCCAAACACTCTCCCTTTCAGTATTTTTTCATTATTGCAGAGTATCAGGACGTCCGGCTGTACCATCGTCTTATCATCACAGTCAAGCTGTACGTCAATTGGAGAGATTCCCACCTCACATGCACCATCGTTATCCATAATATAGTTTGCAATCTGTCTGTATATCTCCCCCGCGATTTTCTGGTGGTCAAATATCGGTGCACCCATATCATAGAAAACCCCGTCAATCAGCTCCACCCTGATATCATCCGGCAGGGCAAAATAGTCCTCAATTGTAAATTCTCCCTGCTTCTTTACTTGTGAGCCTCCATAGGAAAAAGCGGCACTGTCATTCAGCACCATACTGTCATCCCGGTCCCTTAATATCTGCTCCAACGCCTGCAGCGTGGCATACCGCGGGTGCTCTGTCTCCCCCGAAAAAATCTTCTGTACAGTCCCCAGCGGCACTCCCGATAGCTCAGATAGCTGTGCATAACTATATCCCTTCTGCAATTTCCTCTGTTTCATTTCCTCCACAGTCATGGTCAGACCTCCCCAACATTTTTATAAAATACCAAAACAAATGTTAATTATATTATATCCATTTCATTCCGTTTGTCAACCGTTTTATTTCCAAGTTTCCGTTAAGCAATCTTTTTTGTTCCATTTTCACTTAAAAACCATGAAGTTCCATATTTCCACTCCAAGGAACTGTTCGGAAACAGCAAAAGACTTCCAGGGAATCCCCCGGAAGTCTTGAAAATAAACTTTACCAGTTTGCAATCTGCATCGCCCTGTCCATCTGCCTGTCTTGATGCACATTATCGGAAAACAGTGGAACCAACCCTGAGATTCGCTCTCTTGCCACATAGAGCGTGCTGTCCGCCCGGGCGCTCATCGACCACTTCACCAGCGTCATATGCCCCTGCCCGATCTCGATACAGGTGATACAGCGCGGGTGAACACAGCTGCCCGTATTGTAATAATAAGCTGGCTCCTCCGGCATCACAGGACGATGCGTGTGACCAGTGATCAAAATGTGTTTGTTTTCAGAGGCCCAGTCATTCAGCCTCGTTTCGCATTTGTTCTTTACATGATAGTTTTTCGCCGCACTGGTCGGATCCAGTACTCCCAGATTTTCCAGGGGGCTCCAGACATATCTGACAAGAAAACACGCAACCCGCCAGAACGTTGAATTCAACAGGCTCGCCTGATGCCCGTGCGTGAGATACAGTGCACGCTGTGGCATATTTGCCGGACACAATATGATCCCCTCATAAAAGGGAAACGGAAGCGACAGGGACTTTTTCTTTTTGATCACATCATGATTTCCATAGATCAGGTAAATCCTGTTTTCCCTGTGCAGCTGCGCAAACATCCCAAAGACATCATCGTGCACCTCAAGAATCGTTTTCATGCTGCGGTTTTCCCAAAGTTCATCCCCATCACCAAGCTCAATGTAGGTAAATCCTCTCTGGTAATAATACTTTAACGCTGCAGAATACAGATGCTGGTTTTTCAAAAAATTGTCAGAGGAGGTTCCAACCCCCCTATGGCAGTCACTCATCAAAACATACCGGGAACGGTACGTTAGCGGCAGGATCGGAGCATTTTTAAAGGCACGCTCCAACCGGGACGAAACACTCATAGCAGCCCTTTCCTACAGCATCTTTTCTGGCAGCAGCGGCTGTTGCGATGACAGCGCTTGTGAAACCGGTGCATTCTGAGAAGCTTTCGGAAAGCTGCCGGCAGCAGGTAATACAGACACAAAACCCTGTCGACGGTACTCTCAAAAGGCTTTGTGAGCCATAGATACAATCTGCAGGAAGTCTTGTTTTTCCACTGGGAAAGACGACGCCAAAACCGTGTACGCAGCCTATAATGCATTTTTTCTGCGGAAGCAAAGCTAAATGTCACACAACATCCGTTGACTGCAAAATCCTGTTCTGTGTATCCCGCATTACGCAATCCGTTGATAAAAGCGCACTGCATTCTTTGGTCTGAAAATTTTATTGCAGCTTTCATGTTCAGCTCTGACGGCCATACGAAACGTCCCGTGAAAAAGGCTGTCAGCCACCAGTGGTACTGCGAGACTTGAACGCAACTGCCATCTTTGCCACAGAGCACAAAGGAACAGTTCAATAATTCTTCATCGGATGCCGCTGCAAACAAGGTAGTTTTGTACTCCTTCTCAGGGACAATTCGGTCTGCGTGATAAATGCCAATCTCAGCCCCTGTATTAATGCCATACTGTCCTTTCCAAAACTCGATCAGCCATGTCCTGCCGTTATAGTCAAAGTATACTGGGAGGGAATCGAAAACCATCCCGAAACGCGGAGCCATGTAGTCATAAAACCAGGTATACCCCACCTCTCTCTGCCATGCATCCAACGTGCTGGAAAAGAAACCGCACTGTTCATGAAAACAATACCCAAACGGTTTGACAAGCTCCCCCACCTTGCAGCATTTCTGACACGTGTCCATACACTGAATCCTGCAGATGATCTTCTTTTTGCGCCATTGGAAGAAAATACTGCAAAAAAGTGCAACGAGTAACAAAATTAGAAGCAAAAAATACATAAGTCATATCCCAATCTATCATTTTATTATAGTTTATGTCGAAATATGACTATTTGTGTAAATTAATTTGTTATTATAAGAAAAATAGTTTCTATATAATGTCAAAAAGAAACTGTAAGCTGCATTTTGAACCGATCTTCGCCGTATACAGCATGAGGGATATCCTTTGGCATGATCAGTGTATCACCTTCTTTTAACATAAACACCTGATCGCCCACCGTGAATCTGCCTGTGCCCTCCAACACTGTCACCATTGCATCCCCGCCCGCCGCATGGGTGGAAATTTCCTCATCCTTGTCAAAGGAAAAGATCGTCATGCTGACTGCCTCATTCTGCACCAGTGTTTTGCTGACAACCTGATTTTCCTGATACTCTACCAGATCCTTTAACTGCAGTTTTGCCTGTTTTTCAATATTCTTATACATTCTATCTTCCCTTTCCGATTATTTATAGTAAACGACATTTCTTTTTGTGCTTGAATATTCAATAAATATCATAGACTATACATCTTCTAAATGGTTAAATACAAGAAATAATGTCATTCACTATATATTATTAAGCTGCGCTTTATGAGCGTAATTCACTGAATATGCAAGCATGCTCGACTCGCTGCAGTTATGAAAGGAAAACTCTTTTTCAGCCTGTCATCTTTAGGAAATTTATTTTATGCACATTTTTTCTGAGTTT
>JAIEEY010000335.1 GCA_029067205.1 Lachnospiraceae bacterium | reverse complement strand
TGGACAATGATCATCGGGATATGCATCCATCTGGATGCATGGTACAAAATGAGCAGCAGGACAGGACAAACGCCTTAAACAGTTTTTTCTGATACAATATCGAATATAAGTTCTGCTTTTGAAGGTTCTTTCCAAACAGCGGGGATAGTGCGCCCTTTTTTAGGTGATGCTGATCTCTTGTCCTATCATAGTCATCTATTCCCGTCTGTACTATAATTATGCAATATTAAGTTTCTGCTTTTTTCCAATAGTTTCCGAGACTACTCTTCATATTTATTAATGTACTATCTTTGTTAATTATGTCTTTCGCATATACATAGGCAAAATATCATCAGAGAAATATTTCCCCATCTTTTCAACTTCGCCCATTACTTTTTTGATATACTCTAATTTACATATCTTCAATTAGAATAAAACCTCCATCATTCTTGTTATTGATAAATACGTATTTATATAACCTACAGATTTGTTTCGCATTCTTCCAACCATTCCAATATTGTTTCTGCAATATCATTAACGGTAAATTCGATAAATTCATGAATATCATTTGCCGATAAATACTGATAGTTTGATATATCCACCTTATCAACATCATATTGTATATTCAGCAAGTGGTTTCTCTGCCGCTCAACATCTTCTTTACGAATAATCCCTTCTACATCCATTGCAAGCGCTTCTGAAAGCATTTTCCTGATTACTTTCGTATTTTTACTATTTTGATAAAGCCATATATCAATCCCCTGAGCCTCCGGATAATAAGCCTTTTTAAATTCATCAATATTCATCGGCGGGATATTTCTGCGCTGAAGGTTTCTCCAAATCTTTATGTCATTCCAATAATCTGTCAAACAATGAACGCATATTCCAATCCCAAAATCTTTATCAACATGCCCTTTTCTGACAACATTTTCACAAAATGACTGAATATTTCTTTTCCACAGTTGATAATCCTGTGTATCGCTCCATTTGCCGCAGCCTTCAAACATATGCGATTTGACTTTCATATTAACATCATAATCCAGATTCATGTGTACCGAATCGGGCGCTACGGAACCAAGGATAAATTCCGCCGGATTTGATATTGGTGGTATGCGCTTTAATAGTCTATATGCAATTTCCATATGTATCATTTGAAACGCCATAGATTTTATTCCCCCGTAAATACCAATTTATCGGGGTGCAACAGGCCGCAAGGGAGACCAGGAAAGTCTCCGCTCCGGCTGGTTGATTTGGTTGCGCTGTTGTGCTATACTTCTGACGGGAATAGTCAGACAAATTGGAATTTTCGTTTTCCCCAAACTTACAATTTCTCTATTAACTAAATCAACTTCTCGCTAGTGCATCAATCAATTTCTGAATACTATTTTCAAGAGTACTTTCACCCCAACCAAGATTCCATTCATCATTTGATCCACTGTCAGACACAACATATATCGCTGTTGCCTTACGAGAACGGAAATTTGCTATTGTAAATAATCCTGCTCCTTCCATCTCAACGCATTTAGCACCCATATCGTTTAAATAATATCGTCCTCTCCATTCAGGCTGAACATATCCACCATCAGTTGTCCAATGATAACCACGGATACAGGATATCCCCTTTTTCTCCAACTCCATACAAAAAGAATCTGTCAAATCCTTTGTTGATTCGATTAGTTCACCCTTAAATCCATATAATCTAGTAATAGAAGTATCGTTATACGCCCCATCGGTAAGAACATAATCTCCAATCTTATTCCCACCGGCAAATCCTACATGAATCAGTTCCTTAACTCCTGCTGCATATAAATCCTCTGCTTGAGTTGCAAGCCCTGGTGAACACATCTCACCCTTTGCAAAACCTAAATTGCTGTTATGATTCATTACATATATGCCTCCACCAACATCAAATGTAAGCGTACCAACATTCTTTGCGAGCATCGTATCAAACAGACTATCAGCCAACAAATAAACTCTGTTCGGAACCTTTGTTTGATATTCATCAAAATCAAGCCCCTGCAATTCAATCTCTTTTCGAACAAGAACAGATGGGGCATTATATAAAGCCGGATCTATGGTAAATTCTCTTTTTCGCATAATTGAATATGACAATAATTTACCATTTGCAACTGAATGCTCCGCTTGTCTTAAAAACTCGTATCCTCGTTTGCGATAAAATTCAGTAGCTGGCAACGTTGCATCTATATGTACATACGAATAATTCTTTATTATTTCTTTTTCCAAATAGTCCATAAGCTTGCTTCCAATTCCCTCATGCTGATTATTCGGAGTTATATATACCCTTGAAATAGCATTTTGATTAATTGTGCCTGTTCCGAGAATGGTAGCCCTACAACCAATCACATAGGTGTTGCCTTCCGAAATGTCATTATTGATTTTATCGCGATTATGTAATTCCAAAAAGAAATCCACTACTTCATTCGAATAGTATTTTGAATATATTTCTTTTATCGTTTTACTTACGATTTCATTAATCTCGTCAGTCTGATCTAACCGAGCCTTTTTAATTATTAATTTATCCACTATTCTTCTCCCCTAGCTAAGAAAATTCTAATTTATCATTGCACTATCTCTGTAAATTAAGTCTTTCGCATATACATAGGCAAAATATCATCAGAGAAATATTTCCCCATCTTTTCGACTTCGCCCATTACCGTTTTGATATATTCATCTTTTGTAAACCAATTATCCCTGCTTAAACCTTTTATATCAGTAACAGGTTCAACGAAAAATTCCGTATATGCAGGAAAAACCTTTTGATAGGTAAATAGAGCTCGTCTACTATGATACTCCTTGCATACAAGTATCACCTTTTTATCGTCCAAGTTTTTATCTCTTATTATCTCATAACTGTAAACTGCATTTTCATAAGTGTTTTGGGCTTTTTCTTCGCATAAAACCGCTTCCGAGGGCACTCCCTCTTTTACAGCAATCGACTTTAGAAATTCGGCTTCACTTGGATAGTCCAGAATTTTACGATTCTCACCGCCACTCACAAGTATGTATTTTGCCATGCTCTTTTGGTATAATTCTATTGCCCCCTGTATAAGCTGTGGATGACTTCCACCTGGAATAAGAATAACATCGCAAGGCGGTGTAGGCTTTTTATTTTTTACAAAAATAAAATCTGTAATACAGTCAAACGGATAGTCCATTTTGTTTCCTCCATTTACAAATAAACTTCGATTTGTATCGCTAATAGAATAACACAATCACACTCATATTTCTATCACATTTTCATTAATTTTGATAAACAGTTTCATAGTTGGCTTTTCTCACATTCTTCGGAATCCATGCCGGACTACCATATTGCTACAGTAAATATGGCAACAAGCACAGATATGACTCCAGCTACATTCATCCTGCAAGCGCATGATAATTTTATTCGCACGCAAAAAACCCATTTCATGAGACGATTCATCTGCTTTCTTACTGCCCCTGTATACGGGTGCTTGCACAACGAATAAAAATTCTCACTTCTTCTATATACTTTAATACGTCTTATGGACTCAGATGCAGAAGATATATGCTACAATTAAAAAAAGGGATTACCCGAACTCGATTGTAAATAACAGGGAACCACTAAGTGATCATAAAAACGTAAAAAATCAAATCATTTTGTAACCAACCTCCCCCTTCAACTGTGTTATAAGTGAAAGATCTTTCAAACAAGAATATAAAAGTCACAAAAGGAGCACTCATGAGACAGTCCGTACAAGAGCTGGCAGCGATATACCAGAACAATCTCTTTGCAGCAGCATTTAATATATGCAAAAATACACAAGATGCTGAGGACGTTGTTCAGGATACGTTTGTCCAGTATTACACAATGAAAAAAGAATTTGAGAGTGAGCAGCACATACGCGCATGGCTGATACGGGTGGCAGTCAACAAAGCAAAAAATATCACACGTACTTTCTGGAGGCGCAACAAGGTTTCCATTGAGGACTACATGGAAACACTGACCTTCGAGACACCGGAGGCAGAAAATCTGTTTGAAACAGTAATGCAGCTTCCAGAGAAATACCGCATTGTAATCCATCTGTACTACTATGAGGATTACGCTGTCAGTGAAATTGCGGATATCCTAAAGCTGAGCGAGAGTAACGTGAAAACCCGCCTTTCGCGCGGACGTGCCATGCTCAAGGAAGTATTAAAGGAGGAATGGGATGATGACAAATAGCGAACGGTATAAACAGGCATTTTCAGCACTTCAATCCTCCAGACACCACACATGGGAGGTAGAAGAAATGGCATTAATCCAAAAGAAACACAGAAAAAATATAGCAGTCGCAGCAGCAGTCGCATGCGCGGTTGTAGTCGGCGCCGGAGGAACCGTATACGCAACTGACCTCGGCGGCATTCAGGAGAAAATCTCTATGTGGCTTTACGGTACACAGACAGAGGTAGATGTGACGGAAAACGGCGAAAATGGCTATGGCGGATATACTTTTACGTACATGAGAGATGGTGAGATTGAGGAAATCGGCGGCGGCGGAGTGAGCATTGATGAAGATGGCAATGAAACCTGGCTATCGGCAGATGAGGTTGCTGCCCATATGAGTGAGTCTGCTGATGTCGAACAAGATGAGAATGGAAAAGTCTGGGTTTATTATTATGATCAGAAGATAGAGATCACAGACTCATTTGATGAAAATGGCGTCTGCAGTCTGACACTTACACACGAAGACAAAGCGATTTATCTGGAAATTACAAGCAACGGAAATGGGGAATATTCGCTTTCACAGACTCCAGCACAAGTACAACCATGACGACTTACAGTATCAGTATCTCGGACGACGAAAAGTAAAAAAGTATCTTCGACACATCAACTCCCCCAGCCCTTCAATC
>JAIEEY010000334.1 GCA_029067205.1 Lachnospiraceae bacterium | reverse complement strand
TAAAAGTGAGTAGACTACTCGAGATCCATTCTGAGAAATGTCGAGAATATTTTAATGAAGTAGCAAGAGAAAAAACAGGAGAAACAGTACAAGAAGCAGATGATAAAATAATTAAATTGGTATTTGATTATTTTAAGGCCAATCCAAGGATTCAAGAAGAAAGTTATTGCGACATAAGTGCAATAAGCTCTTTGCTGGCTCATTTTAAAGTTTTGTCGAATTTGAATTCCATTGAAATAGCCTCAGCAGCTTATCTTGCATTGTATGCTATGCAATTAATTGGTTTCATAAAATATAGTGTTAATGCTTATTCTAATAACTTAGATAAAAAAATCAATACTGAGGTAATGGATTTAGAGATTATGTTGCGAGTAATAATTTTTTTAAAATATTTGGAAAAATATTTTGATAGATTTGAAAAGGAACAAGCAGACGAATATAAACAAAATCAAACTGTATGGATATATAAATCTAGCCATTGGTTGTACGACAAACTTGAATATGTGGGTAACTTATTGTTTTCATGTGATGAAACGGAAAGTAATAAAGAATATGATATTTTTTCCAAGGAATGGGAGCATGAATATAGAAAAATAGAAAAAATATTATCTGAACAGTAGTAAAATATTTGGTAGTTTGAATAAGGGATTAGAGTGTTTCTAATAAACGACAAATGGTAAAAAAAAGAAAAAAAGCAGTAAAGGCTCCTTTTTCCCATGTTACTGTTATGAAACAGTTTCAGTCCACGCATTTATTCTCTCGTGATACAGAAATAGCTCCGCAGGGATTTTGGCGGTGTCCGGGGACACTGGCGTTTGTATCACACAGCCTTTCAGCGGAAGGCCGTGCGTTCCTGTTTCCTGATCGGGCTTTAAGCGCATCATAATAAAATGGGAACTGCCTTGGCGTGTTTCTGGGCGGGATTTTAAATACTGCTTGGAATGGAATACCAGGTCATAATTTTTGCTGCATTCATATTCTATGCCAATATAGCACATTCCTTTCGGGCAGCACTGCTCCAATGCGTCATAGCTGTGTTTTCTTGCTTCTTCCAACTGTTCCGGGGAAAACCTCTCTGCCAGTTTGGGATCACGGAGTTCTTCCTCTGTATTTTTCCACACATCTATCAGTGTTACATTATTGATGTGGCACTGCACGTCGTCCCCGTAATCGTCCGTAAAAGAAAACGAGCGGCTTTTTCCCACATTCAGAGTGATGGTCTTTTCAAGTATGTGCTGAGTGGAGTCCGAGCTGTGGGTTATGGTTATAGGCATATCCAGTGAATAGTCGGGCAGCTTTTCAAGATTGGCAATGCTCAGCGTCACCAACTGCAGGTCAGCCCAATCAGTATCTTTAAGCCATTCTGGAACCGTCCATCCGGCGCTCATCATGTCAAGAAATAGCTGTATTGTCCCATAATCCTCTGTGGAGTATTCTAGGGAGCCACCCATGCCGCCCTGTGTCTGTAGCCTTTCACTGCCAAGACAGAATTTGCTGCAATGTAAATAGCAGCAGCTGCTTCCTTCATGTTCTTTTAATATCCGCCTATGGTTGCGGATGCCTTTTCTGTTTATGGGGTCCTGCTTATCATATGCCTCCATCCTGACTGACCACATGATGCTGCAGGCGACCGAATTAGGGCTTGGCTCCGTCTAGATATGCTATTTCAAGCCAGATGTGATACGGAAGGAGTTCGGGCTGCCGGATAATCTGGAACCGGTGAAGATCCTTGCAGTGGGGTATTCAGACGAGGAAGCGGCTGACCTGGAGCGCCATTCACAGACCCGTATCCCGTTGGAACAACTGGTTTCCTATGAAACGGTATAGATAGATTTTAGACAACATAATACTGGCATCTTCAGGGCAGGGTGAAATTCCCGATTGGCGGTATAGTCCGCGAGCGTGAAAACGCAGGACTTGG
>JAIEEY010000333.1 GCA_029067205.1 Lachnospiraceae bacterium | reverse complement strand
AGAGATGCAGAAGATCACAGGGCTTTCTAAGACGCCGTTGTTCTCACCTTTGATCTGCGATTACTATAGTGGTATGGTGGTGACACTGCAGTTTTACACGGATTTGCTGAAAGATAAGCCAGCTCCTGGGAAGGTACATGCGATGTTCACAAAATATTATGAAGGTGAGCAGTTTGTCAAGGTGATGCCGTTTGGAAAGGAAACTGACTACAATGGATTCTTAGCTGGAAATGCGTGCTCTGGCTGGGATGGCATTGAGATCTATGTGACAGGAAATGAGGACAGGCTGCTTGTCAGCACGCGTTTTGACAATCTTGGAAAGGGCGCGTCAGGAGCGGCGGTACAATGCCTCAATATCATTCTCGGGTGCGATGAAAGCAAGGGATTAGTAGTGTGAAAAAACCATATATGGAAGTTTTTTCACACCGCAAATTTGGAAGAACACAAATTCGCGGTTTGTTGTCAGCATGGAGGTAGAGAATGATTCAGTTACCACAGGATTTTATGATTAGAATGCAGGGTATGCTTAAGGAAGCGTATCCTGCTTTCCTGCGTAGTTACGATGGGGAAAAACATCCGGCGCTCAGGGTCAATATGCTCAAGGGCACGACAGAGGATTTTCTGGAAAAGGCGTCATTTGCGAATCTGACGCCGGTACCGTGGGAGCATAATGGTTTTTATTATGATTCTGGCGAAACGCCCGGTAAGCACCCGTTTCATGAGGCGGGTATTTATTACATACAGGAGCCGAGTGCCATGGCACCAGCGGCTTATTTGGAAGCGAAGCCGGGAGAGCGTGTTCTTGATCTGTGCGCGGCGCCCGGCGGAAAGACGACACAGATTGCCTCTTATATGCAGAATGAGGGAATTCTCGTGTGTAATGAGATTCATTCGGCGCGGGCGAAGATCCTTTCTGAAAATGTGGAGCGCATGGGGATACGAAATGCCCTTGTCAGCAATGAGACGCCGCAGCATTTGTCGGAGGTATTCGGTGAATATTTTGACCGCATTCTTGTGGATGCCCCCTGTTCCGGCGAGGGTATGTTTCGGAAGAATGAGGAGGCATGTAATGAATGGAGCCTTGAGAATGTACAGCTTTGTGCGGACAGACAAGACAAGATTCTTGACTGTGCGGATCTGATGCTCCGTCCAGGTGGAAGGCTTGTGTACTCGACTTGTACTTTTGCTCCTGATGAGAATGAGGGGAGCATTGCACGCTTTCTGGAGCGCCACTTGGAATATCAGATCGTAGTAGTTCATAAGTACGAAGGAATGTCAGAGGGAGTACCAGAGTGGGCATATTATGGTGCAGATTGTCATGACCACAGGAATGTGGCAGAGTGCGGGAATCAATGTGACAACAGTGAGTGTGGTGATGGAGGCAGAGCGAAAAGAGATGGTATAGATATAAAAGCGTTAAGACATACCATCAGGTTGTTTCCGCATTTGGTTCATGGGGAGGGGCATTATCTTGCCGTGCTGCAAAAACTGGGTGAAGTCTCAGACGGATATCAGGGATTCTTGCAAAACGGATTGCAGAGAGGCATCGACACAAAGGAAGTAAAGGAATTTCTGCAGTTTCAGCAGGAGACATTGCATATCGATCTGACGGAAAATGCAGAAGGCTGTCTGCTGAAATTTGGAGACCAGCTCTATTTGATGCCGAAAGATATGCCTTCAATTAAGGGACTGAAAGTGCTGCGGGCAGGACTGCATCTTGGGACGCTCAGGAAAAACCGTTTTGAGCCTTCCCATGCACTGGCACTTTCGCTGAAAAAAGAGGACGCAAAGCAGTCAATGGAGCTTGAAAGTGATGCGAATGCGAGGGCATATCTGAGCGGAATGACATTGAATCACAACGGAGAAAAGGGATGGTATCTGATGACATATCAGGGCTACAGCATCGGCTGGGGAAAGCTTGCAGGACAAGTCATGAAGAATCATTACCCGAAAGGACTGAGAAAATAAATGAAAACATCAAAAACTGCGTTAAATCTCACTGAGGGCAGACCAGTGAAACGGATTCTGCTGTTTGCAATTCCGGTGTTTTTGGGTAATCTGTTTCAGATTTGTTATAGCTTAGTTGACACAAAGATTGTGGGCAGCATTCTTGGAGAGACAGCATTGGCGGCGGTGGGCTCGGTGTCTATCCTGTATACATTGCTCACGGGATTTTTTAATGGATTGAGCCTTGGTTTTAGTGTGCTGACCGCGCGTTTTTATGGAAGCGGTGAAGAGAAGAAGTTGAAGGAGAATGTGGCAGGCGCGATCGTTCTTGGATTCCTGACAGCTGCTGTCATCATCACAGTGGTCGCTGTTTTGCTCCGGCTGATTCTGGCGCTTTTAAATGTGCCGCCACAGCAGATGGACATGGCATTGTCCTACATCACACTGCTGGTGTGGGGAATGTTCGTGACACTGGCGTACAACCTCTGCGCGAACACACTCCGCGCGATCGGCGATTCGCTTACGCCGCTGATTTTTCTGGTGATAGCAGCTCTGACCAATGTCGCACTGGACTATCTGTTTATCCTAGTCTTTGATATGGGAGTGCAGGGAGCGGCGGTGGCGACGCTTGTCTCTCAGTTGTTGTCGGTGGTGCTCTGTCTGATTCGGATTCATCAGGGTTTTCCGATACTGCACATCGGAAAAGAACATTTTGTTCTCTCGAAAGACAGGGTACTTTCGTTATATCAGAGTGGATTATCTATGGGATTGATGTCGAGTCTTGTGAATTTTGGCTCACTGGTGCTCCAGAGCGGTATCAATCGGTTGGGGACAAACATTATCGTGGCGCACACTGCAGCACGAAAAATATTTGAGATCTGGGGACTTCCTGTGAGTGTGCTCGGCTCCTCGATGGCTACATACTGCGGGCAAAATTTCGGTGCGGGGAGGTACGACAGGATTCGTCAGGGAATAAAAAGTGTGCTGCTTATAGGCGCTGTGTGGGATGGTATTGTATTCATTCTGGCACATACTGTTTCACCTTATCTGATCCGTTTTATCACCAGCTCTGACAACAGGGAGATTATCTACTGGGGAACGACGTATCTTAAGGTGGACATGTCGTTTTTGCTCGTGTGCCTGTTTATCGTAATCCTTAGAAACTGCATGCAGGGCTTCGGGGATTACAGGACACCCATTTTATCAAGCTTTATCGAACTTATGGGAAAACTGGTGTTTACTTTTGTGTTTGTGAAAATGTTTGGATACTGGGGAATCATATGGACGGAGCCAGTGATCTGGTTTTTGATGGTGATACCGCTGGTGGTCATGACGCTTAGGAATCCGATTATGAAAAAAAGTAATGGTTCATAATGATGTAGTACCAAATCGTTATGAAAAGAATTTGAGGCAGGAGGATTTGTAGATGAACAAGAAATATGAAATAGACATGTGCAGTGGTTCGGTATTTGGCAAAATGCTCCTTTTTGCACTGCCGTTGATGTGTTCCAGTATTCTGCAGTTGTTGTTCAACGCTGCGGATATCGTTGTGGTAGGGCGTTTTGCGGGCGATAATGCGCTGGCGGCGGTGGGTTCCAACACAGCGCTGATCAATTTGCTGACCAATATTTTCGTTGGTTTGTCTGTGGGAAGCAACGTACTGACTGCGCAGTATTACGGTGCGAAAAAAGATAACGACTTGAAAGATACTGTGCATACTTCGATGCTGTTGAGCATTTACAGCGGTGTACTCCTCACAGTGATCGGTCTGATCGGCGCGCGCGGACTTCTGGAACTGATGCAGGCGCCGCCGGAGGTGTTGGAGCTGGCGGTCCTGTATCTGCGGATCTATTTTCTCGGTATGACTTCCATGATGGTATATAATTTTGGCAGCGCGATTCTCAGGGCAGTCGGCGACACCAAGAGACCGCTTTATTATCTGCTGAGTGCAGGTATCGTGAATGTGGTATTAAACCTGTTTTTTGTCATTGTCTGTCATTTGGGTGTGGCGGGAGTAGCGATGGCGACCGTGATCTCACAGACAATCTCGGCGCTTTTGGTGGTCCGCTGTCTGATGAAAGAGCAGGGCGGCATTCATCTGGAATTAAAAGACCTTGCCATCTCGAAGGAAAAACTGGGAAAGATCATGCAGATCGGTCTACCGGCGGGATTTCAGGGAACGGTGTTCTCACTGTCGAACGTCGTGATCCAGTCAGCTGTAAACTCGTTTGGAAATATTGCGGTAGCCGGAAATTCTGCGGCTGCAAATATCGAGGGATTTGTCTACATGGCAATGAACGCGTTTCATCAGGCGACGATATCGTTTACAAGCCAGAACTATGGTGCGAGGGAGTACAAGCGGATTTATAAGATACTGTTTGCGGGCGAGCTCTATGTGATCATAACAGGACTGCTGCTCGGGAATCTGGCAGTATTTTTTGGAAACACGTTACTTGGGATCTACTCGCCTAGTGCGGAGGTCATCGCGGCGGGAATGGTGCGCTTGAAGATCATCTGCACGTTGTATGCGCTGTGCGGTGTCATGGACGTGCTGGTCGGTGCGCTGCGGGGCATCGGATATTCGATTATTCCGATGATTGTCTCTCTGGTTGGGGCCTGCGGGCTGCGGCTTTTGTGGATTGCGACTGTGTTCAGGATACCGGAGTATCACAGTCTGTCCACGGTCTATATTTCCTATCCGATCACATGGACGATCACACTGACGGTACATGCGATTACCTTTGCGCTGGCGGCGCGGAAGGTGCTAAAACCTTCTCGGCCGGATTTTGGCGATATCGAGAGACTATAAAACCAAAAGTGAGAAAAGTCTTGCAGAAAATCAAAAGGTGTCATATAATGATTCTGTTTTATTAATTACAAGAATGGAGGATTATTATGCAAAAGAATTCTATTGTAAAAAAATTGTCAGCTCTTATCTGTCTGATCTCATCGATCTGTCTGTTTACGGCATGCGGCGGTTCGGAAAAACAGGAAGTTACGATTACTCTGGACGGAAAAGCGATTGGGTTGGAAGAGACACTGCAGTCGAGTCTTGACAGAGGTTTGGTCATAACAGATGCTAACGGTGAAGAAACGAAAAGTGCGCTGGTTCTCGGGGCAATGGAAGTAATTTATAGTTCGGTTCACCTTGGCACGGAAGCAACACCGCACCGTTCGGAAGTTACTGTTATGCTCTACAATGATACCGACTCCATGAAACCGGCAGCCGGCAGCAAGGTTATGACATTGAATTATGATCTGACGAGTGACAGTTCCGATCAGGCGCCTGTTTTATTTAATGACATTGATTTCTGGGGAATGACACAGGATGAGGCGGTTGCGGCACTTGCGGAGAAAGGATTTGGGGTTGACAGCGACAGCGTAAATAATGAGTATCATTTCCTTATATTTACTGGCAAAAATGATGTGATGGTCACAATAGATTTTGACTTGGGCAGTGAATTTGAGAATGCCGGAGGGATGGCTCCGCAGAAAAAGGTATTGGAGTTTGATCCGGATACATATTATGTCAGCGGACTCAAAGCCAGCATTAGCGGTAAATTAAATATTGATTTCGGCAATTAAATTATTTTTCCCCAAAAGAAGGGGCTGTCGGGAAAAGCTTTTGGACAGGCAGATAGAATTGGCAAATAAGCTTTGCAGGGCAGTTTGGGACATATCTTCCCAAATTGCGCAAGGCGGGTAATGCAAAAAGTGGCTCTCCTGCAAAACGGCAAAAAGAGATGCCTCTATGCCTTTACCGACGAAGAAAGGGATCTGCTTTGTAGGGGGTTCCCAGCAGGGCATCAGTTTAAAAATTCATCATTGTGAGAAAAGTTAGTAAGGGAAGATACAGTTAAAGTGCAACCGTATCTTCCTCGTTTCCATTATCGGGGCAGTGGCTGCCTCCACACCGCCTGTAAACCCGCTTCGCGCCATTCGGTAGAGGGTTGACAGGTTCTTTCTTACTATCGGGGTTTGGGTATTCTATAAAGCAAGACGAAAACCGGTTACCAATAATAGTATGTATAAAAATTTATGTAACGATATTGATTTTTTTTCTGTATTAGCATATACTATAGATACAGATAGAGATATCTGTATAGCGGTTAGATTGTCCAGTTAAAACAATCGTTTAACAGTAGTGGGTGGTAAGCTGCCCACTTTTTACTTTGTGCACAGGAACTTTTTGCTCGATTCGAGAATTGTTTCGCACTTAAGTATCGCTAAAAGGATGAAAGAGAATGTTGTTATTTTTAAAGACAGTGAATATTATGGGTATTCTGCTCATGATTTTCATGCTGGCGGTCATATTCAGGCAGCAGCCTTCCAAAGTGCAGACGGCATTCATTCTATATAACCTGTTTACCATTGTTTTTGTTGTCGGAATCCATTTGGAACTGATTCATTCGGATACGGTGGGAGAGGCTTTGCCTGGATTATGTGTCCAGTATGTGGGGCAGGCAGGGCTTCTGATGTCTCTGTTGTGGTTTGTGTCGGAGTTTTCCGGATTTTTTATTCCAGCATGGGTGTACAGACTGGAGGCTGTATGCAACGTCATGGTGCTTGTGGGTGTCTTTACGGCTGAGAGGCACCGTCTCTTTTACACTTCCATGAAGATACTGACAGACGGCATGTATAACCGGATTGAGGTAGGACATGGCATTCTCTGGTATCTTCATTTTGCACATCTGTATCTGGTTGTGATAACGATCCTGATACTGTGCGCTGTGAGATATAAGGGAAGTACACCCATACAGCAAAAAAGGATCAAATATGTTGCAGTGGGAATCGGCGCTGAGGCGGCATTGCTCCTGCTGAAGATCGCCGGGGTGTTTGGCAGCTATAATCCGATCGTGATCGCTATGACAATATGTATGTTTTGTATGATGATCGCAATGGTCCGGTACAGCTACTTTAATTCCCTGCACGCAGCAGTCGATAATGCCTTTAATCACGGAAATGAGGGGCTGATCATTCTTGACAGTGCGGATACGATTATCTTTGCAAACCGCAGAATGGATGAATTGTTTCCGCATATTTGTAAGGGCAGTGTAATTAGCAGATATGCGGAAATCAAGGAGTTGATGGAGGGTGATGAGCATCTGATTCGCCGGGATGGAGAGGTTTACGAGCTGCGCGAGGAAAATATTGTCGAGCAGGGTGAAATCAATGGCCGTATGCTGTGGTTTGTGAATCAGACACAGCAGCTTTTGGCGCTGCAGAAACTCAAGGAGGCAGACGAAGCAAAAACACAGTTTTTGATGAAGGTCAGCCATGAGCTGCGCACACCTATGAATACCGTACTCGGTATGAATGAGATGATTCTTCGGGAAAGCCATGAAGAGGCGGTCAGACATTATGCAAAAGAGGCAGCAGATGCCGGAACCCATATGATGTCCCTGATCGACGAAGTGTTAGATGCCTCCCGGCTTGAAAGTGGAGCGCTTACGATCGTGAGAAATCCTTATCGGATAGGAGAGGTGATCGAGAAAGCAGAAGAACTGATGCGCTCGCAGGCGGAGAAAAAGGGACTTATTTTTACAGTGGAAGCTGCAGAATGCCTGACAGCAAAAAATTGTATCCAGCTTGGTGATTCTGTGCATATGCTCCAAGTGCTGGTAAATTTGTTGTCTAATGCAGTCAAATATACGGATACTGGTTTTGTCAGACTAAAAGCGGATATTCTGGAAAAATCGAAGGGCAAATGGCTCATACTGTCTGTCAGCGACAGCGGTATCGGAATCCAGGATGAAGAATTGGAACAAATCTTTGAAAATTTTGGTCGTGGGAGCAATACAGGCAGCAGAGATGGTCTGGGACTTGGTCTTGCCATTGTAAAGCAGTTGACAGAGGCAATGGGAGGGACACTTACAGTAGAAAGCACACAGGGAGAAGGGAGTGTATTCTCTGTCCTGTTCCCATGGATAGAGATGACGGAGGAAGCGGTAAATGGATGGGAGCATGAGGAGACAGGGAATGAGGAATTCGAGGTACAGGATAGAGAACCAGGCTTTCCAGATTTTCACAAGAATATCATTCTTGTAGTGGATGATAATGCCAACAACCGGATGGTGCTCAAGCACTTGTTAAAGCGAACAAGGGCAGTGGTGGAGACAGCAGAGGACGGTCAGGCTGCGGTAGAAGCATGTAGGCAGCGGAAATATGATTTAATTCTGTTAGACCATATGATGCCAATAATGGATGGGATTGCTGCGCTCCACCGAATCAGGGAGCAAGAAGGCGGAATGAATCGGGATACAAAGATTATAGCACTGACAGCAAATGCCGGGAGAGGAGCCAGGCAGATGTATCGATCGGAAGGTTTTGCAGACTATATAACAAAACCTGTTATTCCAGAGCGATTAGAACATGTGTTGAGCCACTATCTTGGCACAGGGAAGGAAACAACCATTTCGGATGTGGGTGAAAGGACAAAAGTACGTGAAGAGTCAAACGAGTGCACGACAAAAGACCCGGCGGAAAACGGATGGCTGGAACTGCTGGAGCGAAACGGAATTGATACCCGGGACGGTCTTCGTTATGCGGACATGGATGCGGCGTTTTATCGTCAGCTGCTTATATTATTTGCAGAGCAGCAGGAAATGCAGCAAGGGAAATTGGATACTTTGCGCCAGAATATAAGATGTCAGGATATGAAAGAGACGGGGAACGGCGAATGTGAAACACCTGAGAGTATCTTAGCATGGAATGCATGGATTTCTTTCTGTCATGGACTGAAAGGGGAGGCGAGAGGGCTTGGCGCATCGGTACTGGGTGCGTACTTTTATCAGCTGGAGCTGGCAGGAAGAACGAAAGATAAAGGAAAAATAGAAGAAATCTATCCACATGCCAATAAAGAATGGAAAAAAGTTGTGGAGGGGATACGGCTTGCAATGGAGGAACCGCTTTTGTCATAAAGCGGTTCCTCGTTTTTTCCACTTTTCCACAATATCTAGGATTTCCTCCCGCCTCCGCAGAGGAATCTGCGCGATAGAACCATCGGACATGGCAAGATCATTGCCAGCCAGTCCAATCACATGATTCAGGTTGATGAAATAACTGCGGCCCACAGAGAGAAAGCAGTCGATTCCCTTGAAAAACTCTGTGATCTGTGTGAGTGTGCCGGGGAAAGAGTGGATACCGGATACCGTGTGCAGAAAAACAGTGTGGGATTGTCCTGTCTCAAAAAATACAATGTCCGTATATGGTATGGAAAACTCCTTTCGCTTTTGGGTAAATGTAAAGCAAGGTTTCGCTTTCTGCAGTAAAGAACCGCACCGTGTCATAGCATTTTCAAAATGACTGCGGTCATAGGGTTTTTGGAGATAGTACAGTGCGCCTACCTCATAGCTGTCCATCGCATGTTCTGTAGAGGAGGTAGTAAAGATAATGCCTCCCTGATAGTGCATGGCCCGAAGTTGTTTAGCTGCTTCCATACCACTTAAATTTGACATGAAAATGTCAAGGAATATGAGTTCTGGCTTTTGACGGGTCTGAATGAAAGCGCCAAGAAGTTCCTCGCCCGAAGAAAAGGAGACAGGCTCAAAAGTCAGCTTCATTCGTCCCGCATAAGTATTCAGATAATGTTTCAGCCGCAGAATATCGCTCTTAGAGTCGTCGCACAAGTATATCAGCATAAATATCACTTCCACTATTTTGTTTATGTAAGTATAGCATAGTTTCACCCCTTTTTAAGCAGCAATTAGGCAGATTTTATGACAATCAGGCAAAAATATGGGAACGAGCAATTATAATTTTGAAACAATCAGGCGAATTTTACGACAATCAGGAAAGTTATGTTGTAAATAGATGTGATTAAAAGTAAAATTAAAAAGCTAAAAATTGTACAATAAGAACAAAACAAAAAGTAAAAGAAAGGGTGTTTGTTTGATGAAAAAAATTTTGGTTATTGATGATGATCCGATGAATTTGAGGATGGCGACTTTTCTGCTGACGAAACAATCCTATGAGGTTGTTACCGCAGGTTCCGGAGATGAAGGACTTAAGATACTGGATCATACTCCAGTGGATTTGATTCTGTTGGATATTGAGATGCCGGGGATGGATGGGATTGAAACATTCCAGTATATTATGGTGGAGCATATTGAGATACCAGTTATTTTTCTGACGGCATCGACCGATACGAAGAATGTTATCGAGGCACTCAGGCTCGGGGCTGTTGATTATATCACAAAACCGTTTGTACCAGAAGATCTTTTGGGAAGAGTCTCCAAGGTGATTGGATATGAATAAAAGCAAGGAGTACATAGAAGGGCAGACAGGCATTCATTTACTGATGGCAGGCATTGCCAGTGTGTTTGGAATCCTGCTCGTTTTGATAACGTTTGTCATGCAGTGGGAACTATGGACAGTACCGTTGGTGGTCATGGGGATACTTGCCATATGGGTGATTCATATCGGAAAGCTTGGCACAGATGCATTTTACGAATATCTTTGTACTGGGGTAATGACGATTGGTTTTTTTTATTATGGTGCACATGATGCTGTCTTGTTGGATGTGTCTGTCATTGTCTGTATTCTGCTCTTCATGCTGGCTTTGTTGAACAAGAAGTCTCTGCTGTATCTGGTGGGAACCATGTATGGAGTGCTATTGCTGTATCATTTGATTTTTCTCGGAACTGTCAATATTGATGCAGGAATGCGGAATTTAGCGCGGTTAGGGATTGGAGTGGCAGGAACTGTTGGGGCACTGCTGCTCTCAAACACCATGATCGACAGGCGCAGGGCGGAGCAGGAGAGCGTACGCGGTATTGCAGACCAGCTTGAGACAGCGAAGCAGAGAAATGCAGATTTTCTCTCCAATCTGTCCCATGAGTTGAGAACTCCGATCAATATGGTAACAGGTATCAGCGAAGTTGCTCTGGAAAAGGATATGTCCACTGAGCTGAGGGAAAGCATGCAGTCGATTCGGATGGCGGGAAAGCGTCTGGCTGGACAGATCAATGATATTTTGGATTATACGGAGATTTTTGGGAATACACTGGTTGTCACCAATGACAATTATATGCCGGTTTCTGTCATTAATGACATTATTACAATGATGGTTATGCAGAATGGCGGACACGATCTGGAGCTTGTGTATGATCTGGATGCCACGCTTCCGGCTGTATTGGTTGGCGATGCAGAGAAGATTTCCCGTGTGATTCGGATTTTGCTGCAAAATGCCATAAAGTTTACAGAGAAGGGAGGGGTTTACGTTCAGGTTGGATTTCGCAGGGAAAGTTATGGGGTCAATCTTGACATTGTAATTTGCGATACAGGCATTGGCATAACACCCGCCCAGCTCACGCAGATCTATGATGATTTTTATCAGGCAGACACGGGACGCAGCCGGTCTGCAGGGGGTCTGGGACTGGGAATTCCGATCGCACTTGGACTGCTCAGGTCGATGGGGGGCTTTATGTATTATAGGAGCAAGGAGAATCAGGGAACACAGATCCATATATCCATTCCGCAGGGAGTCGCGGATGACACGCCGGGAATGTCTGTCAATAACCCCAGACAGTTCTGTATCGTCTGCTATCTACGGCATGAGCGTTACAGCAGCAGTGAAGTTCTGCAGTTTTACGACAATGTTGTGATGCATATGGCAGAGCAGTTTGGGCTTGAAGTATACCGCGCCTATCAATTCGAAGAACAGGAGAGACTGTTGCACAGCCACAATGTGACGCACCTGTTTCTCACAAAAGGGGAGTATGAGGAAAACAGTTCTTATTATGAGGAGCTTGGAAAAAGTATCTGTGTTGTGCTGATTGCTGCAGAAGGCTATGTACTTCCGACAGGCAGTAATCTGATTTTGCTGCGCAAGCCCTTTTTTGCGCTTCCGATTGCCAATCTGCTAAATGGCATGGCGCATGGGAACGATCTGGGGAAAAGTGTGATGGAGGACAGATTGTTCGTCTGCACAGACGTCCAAGCGCTTGTTGTGGATGATGAAGAGATGAACCTTATGGTGGCAAGAGGGATTTTGGATAGATATCACATTCAGGTAGATACCTGTCTGAGCGGTGCAGAAGCAGTTGAGAAATGTACAGATACAACGTATGACTTGATCTTCCTCGACCATATGATGCCGGGAATGGACGGCGTGGAGACGCTGAAACGGATTCGGGCGATAGGAGACGGTATCTACCAGAATCTGCCGATCATTGCACTGACTGCAAATGCCATCAGCGGTGCCAGGGAAATGTTTAAGAGTGAGGGATTTACGGAATTTGTGCCGAAACCGATAGACCGCCATGTATTGGAGCGGGCACTGCGCAGGGTTTTGCCAGAGCGGAATATACAGTACTATACTGAGGCAGATAAAGACAGCATCATTTCGAACGAAACCAATGCGGTATCTGTAAAAGATACGATGTCGGAAACCAGCATAGTATCTTCATGTGATGCAGTACCAGCGGTGGAAAACACAACATCATTGTTTGACGGCCTGCGGCGGATCGGCATGAATGTAGAGCTGGGATTAAACTATTGTTATGGTGCGGAGGATTTTTATACAGAGATGCTGCAGATATATTACGATCAGAGTGCCGAGAAGCGTTCAGAAATCGTTGCTCTGTATGAAAGCGAAGACTGGGCAGGTTACGCCATCAAAGTTCATGCTTTGAAAAGCACCTCCCTGACCATTGGTGCGGAGAAGCTTTCCGAGCAGGCAAAAGCACTGGAACTGGCAGGAAAGAGCGGTGATGCTGCGTATATCAGGGAGAATCATCAGACGATGCTCGAATCCTATGAGGCGGTGTGTGCGTGCATCGCAGACAGTATCAGTGCAGCTGGCGGCGGGGAGGAGAAGGCGTTATGATAAGGAAATATTTTAAACGGATCATGGATCAAAAAGCAGACCTGCAGGAGCGGATGTTTCGCTTGATTGCAACAATAGGTGTGATGTCATTGACACTGATGCTGGTCTGTAAATTGTTGATTGGTGAGACCATCATCAATCTGGTCATGTTGGCATTCTTTATTGCCTGCACCACTGCTATTGGCGTCATCAGTGTCAAAAAGGATCATGTCAATGCTGGATCTGTTATTGTCGCTGTGCTGCTTTTACTTTTTCTGCCTGTTAATTTTGTCATTTCAGGTGGTATGTATGGTGGGGCGCCAGTGTGGTTTGTCTTTGCCTTTTTATATATCAGCCTGACACTGAAAGGGAAAAGTAAAGTAGTTTTTTTGATATTTGGGATGGGGATTGTAGGTCTGTGTTATTATATCGCGTTCCATTATCCTGGTTATATGGTACAGCATACGCTGGCTGACGCCTATCTGGACTCTGCATTGTCTGTTATTTTTGTAAGCGGACTGACCTGTATTATGATACAGTTTCAGAACCATATCTATCAGGAGGAAAACAGGATTTCGAATCAGCAGAAAAAGGAGATCGAGGAGTTAAATAAAGCAGAAAACCGCTTTTTTTCCAGTATGAGTCATGAAATCCGCACACCGATCAATACGATCATTGGTCTGAATGAGATGATACTGCGCGATTCGGTTTCTGATGAAGTTGCCGAGAATGCAAGACATATTCAGGGGGCAAGCAAAATGCTGCTCACTTTGATCAACGATATTCTGGATCTGTCCAAGATTGAGTCCGGCAAGATGGATATCATCAATGTGTCGTACGAAACGGGAGTCATGTTTTCTGAGATCATCAATATGATCTGGATCAAGGCAAAGGAAAAAGGGCTGGAATTTAACATGGATGTGGATTCCTCCATTCCGAGTATGCTCTGCGGCGACGAGGTGCGGATTAAACAGATTTTGATTAATCTGCTGAACAATGCCATCAAATATACAAAAGAGGGCAAAGTCACCCTGGGTGTCAAGTGTGAGCGTACTACACTCAACAGAGTGCGCGTATACTACTCTGTGAAGGATACCGGGCAAGGGGTAAAGAAAGAAGATATCCCGTATCTGTTCGATGCATTTCAGCGGGTAGATGAGGAGAAAAACCGCCATATAGAAGGAACCGGGCTGGGGCTTAGCATTGTCAAGCAGCTGGTCGATCTGATGGGCGGCGAGATCAGCGTCAACAGCGTCTATACGAAAGGTACAACGTTTCTTGTCATGTTGGAACAGGATATCATTGAGGAGAAGGAACTTGGTGTTTTTTCATTGGAAACCCGTGTAAATGCAAAAGGCAGGACGCAGTACAAACAAAGCTTTGAAGCGCCCAAAGCACATCTGTTGGTTGTGGACGACAATGAAATGAACCTCATGGTGGCAAGGAAACTTCTGTCTGATACGAAGATCCAGATCGATACAGCGTCAAGCGGTGCGGAGTGCCTCAAACTAACACAGAATACACATTACGATGGAATCTTAATGGACCACCTGATGCCCGAGATGGATGGAATCGAATGTCTTCACGCGATCCGTGCCCAGCAGGCAGGTCTGTGTCAGGATGTACCGATTATTGCACTGACCGCCAATGCAGGAAGCGACAATCAGGTCTTATATAAGAAGGAAGGTTTTAACGGATATCTGGCAAAGCCGATCAGTAGTGCATTGTTGGAAGCTGCAGTGCTAAACATCCTGCCAAAGGAACTGGTGCTGCTCAGTGAGGAGTCCCCGGAATCTGAGATTGGGAAGAATGTATTGATGTTTGACCAGCTAAAGCGTGTGCCTGTGATGATCACGACAGACAGTGTATCGGATTTGCCGCAAGAACTTCTGGAACAGTTGAATATTTCAGTGAGACCCTACTATGTCTGCACAGATCATGGACGCTTTCTGGACGGAAAGGAACTTGAAACAGACGCTCTGTTAGCGCATATAGAAGAAGGCAGACTATGTGCTTCCAAACCGCCGGAAGCGGCTGATTATGAAAGCTTTTTTGCACAAAAGCTTACAGAAGCAAGAAATATTATACATATCGCAATGGCAAAGTACAGCAGTGAAGGGTACCAGAATGCCTGTGAGGCAGCAAAAGCATTTGAAAATGTCACAGTTCTGGATTCCGGACATCTGTCCAGCGGTATGGGAATCGCCGCATTGTATGCAGCCCGTATGGCAGCAGAATCGACTGAGGTGACAGAGATTGCCCAAGCTATAGAGGGGTTGCGTGCACGCATCTCCACATCTTTTATTGTTGACAGCACGGAGACCTTGTACCGCAGCGGAAGGATTCCGAAGAATGTCGTTATCATCTGCAATGCCTTGATGCTGCACCCGGTGATCGCGCTGCGAAAGAGCAAAATGACGGTCAGTGGTATACTGATGGGCGGTTTTCGGAGTGTCGCCAGAGATTATGTGCGCAGAGCATTGAAAAAACCGAAAATGATCGACAGGCGTGTTCTGTTTATCACGTATGTCGGGCTGGACGAAAAAAAGCTGGAATACATTCAGGAGCTGGTACAGCAGTATTGTCCGTTTGAGCGGATCTATCTGCAAAAAGCATCCTCTTCTATTGCAAGCAACTGTGGACCAGGGACATTTGGTCTTCTGTTTGCGCGGAAAAAGAATGAATCGTGGTAGAGTGGGGATAAATTGATTGTTATACGTGCTGGAGCATGTAAGGGGTATAATTATGAAAAAAAGAATAAAAAAAGTATGTGTTTGGTTACTTTTGGCGGCAGCATTTGTCGGCTGCGGACAGAACGGAGAGGACGCTTTCGCAGGCAGCCGTTATGATTCCGATCTGGATTATATCATGGATAAAGGCAGCCTGACTGTCGGGGTGACGGAATTTGAGCCGCTGGATTATATGCAGGATGGCGAGTGGGTTGGATTCGATGCGGATATGGCGGGATTGTTTGCCCAAAACCTCGGCGTTTCGGTACAATTCGTAGAAATTGACTGGGATAAGAAAGTCAGTTTACTGAATAATGGGACCATTGATTGTGTGTGGAATGGCATGACACTCACTGATGAAGTGCAGGCAGATATGTCATGTTCGCTTGCATACCTGAATAATGCGCAGATCATAGTGGTTCCGGTGAAAAACAGCGGTCAGCTGCAGACGGTGGAGGACTGTATGCATCTGCTCTTTGCAGTAGAAGCAGGTTCCGCAGGTGAGCAGGAGCTGAAAGACAGAAATTACCGTTACACTGCAACAGGTACACAGTTAAGCGCACTGCAGAATGTGGCTTCTGGCAAGGCTGATGCTGCAGTAATCGATGCGATTATGGCAGGCTCACTGATCGGTTCCGGAAAACAATTTGAAAATCTGGTTGGTACACTCACTCTTAGCAGTGAAGAATATGGCATCGGCTTTCGGAAAAATTCGGATCTGGCAGAGCAGCTGAATGTGTTCTGGCTGAAAAACATGGAAAACGGTACAGTTGAGGCAGTCGCAGAACAATATGGAGTACAGGCAGCAGTCATAGATACGATGCAGCCTTGAAAAGAATAGCGGAATAAGATAGGCAGAAACTACTGCTATTTCCGCCTGCACAATCAGCAGACAGCAGAGGATATATTTGTGTTTGACCTTGTCTATTTCTCCGATATCAAATTGCTAAGGCAATTGCACAAAAAGCCTTGCCGTAGCCCGCTTCGCCTGCGTTTTTTGTACTGCACTCTCGAAGAAATATCCTGCGCAATCTGCATCACTTATTTTCCCACGGTTCCTAAGGGAATATTGACTTGAGGACATGTGGCAGTACACATTTGTTGAAATCATTTGGAAACCGTGCTATAATGAGCGTTAACGAGAAAGGAATACTTGCAAGTTTTGCAGGCACAGTTGTAAATGAAAGTTAAGGAACGGTTCAGAAATAGGAGAGAGAAATGATAGAAAATGAATCTGCTGAAAATTATCTGGAAACAATACTGATACTGAGCAAAAAGCTTCCCGTTGTACGTTCTGTTGATATTGCAAACGAACTGGGATTTAAGAAGTCGAGCGTCAGTATCGCAATGAAGAATCTTCGCGAAAAGAATCATATTACAGTTACAGATGCTGGATTTATATATCTTACAGATTCTGGAAAAAGTATTGCGGAGTTGATTTATGAGCGCC
>JAIEEY010000332.1 GCA_029067205.1 Lachnospiraceae bacterium | reverse complement strand
CCCAATCTCATTAACTGTTTGGTTTTATCTTTACAAAAATTCTTGCAATTACTCCGGGGCGAGTCCCTCATTCTCTGATATGGCATCAAACTCCATACATATCTCATTTTTTGTGCACTCTTTTTCCATATAAAATCAATTCCCTTTGTAACTACACTGTTTTTTATAGTTACTTCCTTTCTAATATTTTCTGATATCAAACAACATCACTCTGCATTTATGTGCTATGACACAATTTCTATAATAGATGACATCCCCGATGCTTTGAGAATCCTGCTGATGCGCTCACTTACGTTGATTGCATATACCTTTCCGCCAAAGCAGGAAATCTTCCGATACCTGCCGATAATGATTCCCAGTCCTGAGCTGTCCATAAAAGTCGTGTCCTCAAAGTCAAACACGATATTTTTCACCTTGTCGTCTAGTATCAGTCTGTCCGCGCATTCCCTGATTCCCGCTGCACCATGATGATCCACTTCCCCTGGCATCCTGATACACAGGTAATTGTCAATGATCGCATACTCTTCCATCTTCTTTTCCATTCATACTCCTCCTGTTCTGATAATTGAGTAGGAAAGACTTTTCCTACCCGCACGCCGCCGAATTAACATCCGTATGTGCACAAAAAAAGACACGCCTGTATGGCATGTCCTCTTTCGTGTATTTTGTGTGATCCTATTGACCTCTTATTTCCTTTATGTAACCTTCCGATTTTCTCGCCTTTGCTGTATTGGGGAACAACTCCACCACCTGCTCGTAGATCTCCACCGCCTTATCCAGATTTCCCTGTTTGTTATAAGAATTACCGAGATTATACAGTGCCTCTCCGTTTGTCGGGTCATATGAGTAAGCTCTCTCGAGATTTACAATGGCAATGTCATATTCCTCCGACCGAAATGCCGCATAACCTGCATCGTAGCTCTTCTTTGCCACTACCTTACCTATACTGCCTTTCAAAGCATCATACAACGCCTTATAACTCTCTGTAGCCTCATTCTGCATGTATTCCCCGTCAATTTTCTCCAGGGCATCCGCAACCGCCATCTCATCCCCTGTCCTGTTCATGTGCATCAAAACCGCCTCAATCAACTGCGTGTTTGCCTGTAGCTGTACTTTATCTGCCTGCGCTGCACTCAGACTGCTTGACAGAGAATCTTTCTCCTGTGTCAATTCACTGACTTGTACGGTCAATTCGTTGACCTGTACTGTCTTTGCATCAAGCTGTTCGCTGACCGCCTTGTACCGCTCGTTGAACGCATCCTGTGCCTGCTGTATTCTCGATGGCAATACCAGAAACCATGTTATTCCTATACCAATCGCCACTCCGATCAGCATATTCACCAATGTCTGCAGCCAAGACCTGTCCTTCTTTCCAACCGGCTGTATCACAGTATCATTGCCACTCTTGTATACGATCGCTTCCTTCTTTTTCCGCATGTGCTCATCCTCGGTTGGTGTCATCTCATCCACCTCCCTGAGATACTTGAGTGTCATTGTATTATTCACATCGATACTGAGCGCCTTGTCGAGCTCCTTTTTCGCCTTTTCCCACTCCTCATTCTTCAGGTACAGGAGTGCCAGAAGCTGCCGCGCCTGCACGAATCTCGGATTCATTGAGATTACTTTCTTGAGCTGTATCACAGCCAGATCAAGACTGTCCTGCTGACAATATGTAAGCGCCATATTATATTTTTTGATCGTCTGGTTGTACGCCTCAAGCCTCCCAGGATTATTCTGTATCATGTCAATATAGTCATTTGCAATATTTTTCTCGCTTCTGGTATTCTTGCTGATGATCCACTGGCTCAGCGCCGCTACAACCTCGCCCCGCTCAAAATACACAAGTCCCAGCAGATTTCTCGCATCGACGTGGCATCTGTCCAGCTTCAGACACCGCCGCAGACTTGACACTGCTCCCGACAAATCCCTAACCTTCGCTTTCTCCAATCCGTCATTGTAAAGGCGGTTTGCCGCATGCATAATCTTTTTATACAGTCCCACATCAGCGCCGCAGCCGGTACAAAAATCCTTCTCTGTCAACAGACAGCCACAATTATAGCAATACATATCAAGCTCCCCTATTCTTCTTCCTTCGATTCCCTGACCAGATTTACCAACACATCCGCAAGGTCCGTCACATCCTGATTATATACTGCGTCCTCCACATCCTCAACCTCCAGACTAGGATGGAACTTCCTCAATTCTTCCTCAAAATCTATCATCATAATCCTCCATACTGCTCTCCACAATCCCTGCCAAATACAGCGAACCGACGATATATACCTTACCTGTATCTCCCCTGACTGACAAACCAAAAGCAAGCGCATCCTCTATCTTTTCATAAGTATATATCCTCTGTGCATCCTTATTGACATATTGATCAAATATCTTTCCAAGATCCTCCAGATTGGCTCCCCGTTCCCCCGGAATCTGTGTGACTACAAAATCCGTAATCATAAGAAGCCCACAGAGCATCTCTATCATCTTATCATACTGCTTATCTCTGACCACAGAAAAAATAAGCACACATCTGTCTTTCCCTGCATTCCGTAAATCCGGCGACTGTTTCAGGGACTGAACAAACGCCGCAATCCCGTCCTCATTGTGTGCCCCATCGATGAATACTCCGGGTTTTACCTCCTCCATGCGGCATGACCAGTACATCTTTCTGATTCCTACCCTTATGGATTCTACCGTAAACTCCTCAAAACTACAATCCTTTTTTAAGACTTCGCAGGTGCGGACGGCAACCGCTGCATTCTCTGCCTGATAGACTGCTGTGGTATCCGCTATCAGTCTACCATAATCATAATAACGACTGACAACGGAAAAATCAATGAATTTTTTCTGAATTTCATTTATTTTGTAGTCATTTTCCGACACTGCATGACATTCACAATGCAGTTTTGCTGCTTTATCCCGTATAATATCAGAAACTGCCTTTCTTCTATCCGAAAATACGACAGGCACTCCATCTTTGATAATCCCTGCTTTTTCCGATGCTATTTTGTCAATCGTATTCCCCAGATAAGCCATGTGATCCAATCCGATCTCTGTGATCACTGTCACTACTGGATTTTTGACCACATTAGTCGTGTCAAGGCGTCCTCCCAGTCCCGTCTCCAGTATCGCAATATCAACGCCCGCCCTTACAAACACATACACTCCCATAAAAAACAACCGTTCAAAATATGTCGGGCAGTAATCTGGTCTGATGCGGCGATACTCCGTAAGCTTATTAGAAAGCCAGTTAAATGCCTCTACAAATTCCTCTTCCGATATCATACTTCCATCAATGCAAAAACGTTCCCTGGTCGTCACAAGATGTGGGGAGATAAACATTCCGGTCCTGTAACCGCTCTCCACGCAAATACTTTGCAAGAAAGCGCAGACAGACCCCTTTCCATTTGTTCCCGCTACATGGATTACCTTTCCAAAATTTTTCTCACAATATCTGCCATTCTCACAGTTTTGTATATATTCATAAAATCCCTTCGTATCTTCCATTAGATTCTTTTTCGTGAATTTGGGTATATTTTCCAATATAAACACTGCCTCGGCATAACAGCGCGCAATTCGTTCTCTCACAATCCATCACTCCTTATGCTCTCGACAGACTGCCACAGCTGACATTTTCCCTGGGGCGCTTGTATGCATAAAAAGAGTCCGCCATAGAACGCGAACCCTTTAATCATTTTATATTACCACTACTGTTCCAACAATGACACCATTCTGTGAAGAATACTCCATAAAACTTGTGTCCCGGTTGATCACCATTCTATTGTCGTCAATACTGATCACTGTTCCCTTATGAACATTCCCGCTGATCCGAATCTTCGCTTCTCTTGATTTCAGAATGATTTTCTCAAGATCATCAACCTGTTTCTTCGCCCTGATACATTTGATATAAATATCACTCTTTTTCTTCTTCAGATCATCGAGATGTGCCTGAAGCTGTTCGCTGAGCTCTCCTGTCTGCTGTCTGACACGCAGAATCTTCGCCATCCCCGCTGCCACCTCATCCAATTCCTGATTCAGCCTTGTATACTCTTCATTCATAGCGATGCGCTGCTCCATGATCTCAGGCATTACTCCTACATGGATTCCTGTCTTTATCTCCGACTGGTTTCCTGCATTCTGGCATTTTACCCCCATCATCGCATGCACATACCCTCCTGCGATCAGACCTTTCTTACCTGTGAGTGTAATCTGATCTCCAGCAGTAACTTTGGAATTTAGTATGACGTTGGACTGCACTGTGCCCCCCGCACTGACATTCGCGTATTCGATAAATTCTGTGAAAATATCGCCGCCCGCAACAATCTCACCCTTGCCGGCTCCCTGCATACCGCGCTTGAGACATACTGTGCCGCCCGCCGAGATATTTGCCGACTCAACAACACCCTCAACCGTAAGGCTCTTTCCTGCCCGCACAGTGACGCCCGCCTCCACATTTCCATGTATGATGACATCTCCGTTGAAGTCCACCAGTGCGTTGTTAGCGTAATCGCAGCCGCCCTGTATCTCATACACCTCTACCACAGACAGTTTACTGACGCCATCATATTCGATCTTGCCAGACTTCGCTGCATAATATTTGTTCGGATCCTCTTCATTGCTGATTCCCTTACCAGTAAGCGGTCTGAGCTCTTTATAGGTATTGGCTTTTTCGACCGCGCCTGTGACATCTCTTCCTGAAGTACCCTGAATGGCAGGATGATATACTGCAAGCAACTGCCCCTCCTCCACATTCTGTACCAGGGACATACTTCTGTAATCTACTGTCCCATCCTTCCGAATCTCAGGTCTTGGCTTCTCTGTACTAAAGAAAAATTCAAAATGTCCCGCGCTTCCTGGTTCTCCCTTTTCACTAGACGCGATTTTCACCTCACGGTCATAAATCTGCTTCTTACACATCGCCGCAACATGTGATTCATTGATACCTGCCACTACTCCATTGAGCTGCAGATATCTCATGATTTCTGGCTTTTCGTATCTTGTGCCTTCTTCCGGTGCGCACAAGTAAAGCCACGCTTCCTTTTTATCCTCTGCTATTCTGACATAAGATTTGACATTAACCATTTGTTCACCTCCGAGAAGGCACCCCTGCCTCTATATGTCTTTATTGTACCACTATTTACCTTAGTTGTGCAAGTCGTTCTGTAACTTGTTCCTTCATTTGTACATATTTTGCCAATTTTCCCTTCTCCTCAGCAATTTTTGCCTCGGGTGCCTTCGACATGAATTTCTCATTGTTCAGCATACCGTTAACACGCGCAAGCTCGCCATCCAGGCGCTTTGCCTCCTTTTCCAGGCGCTCGATCTCCTGGCGGATATCAACCAGTTCTGCAAAAGGAATATAGATGTTTGCATTAGCGATCACTACAGAAACCGCATCATCGGCTATCCCATTTTTATCGCCCTGTATTGTGACCTCAGATGCATAAGCAAGCGACGCAAAGAAGAGCTTCCCTTCTTCAAAAGTTGTTCTGATCTCTGCCTTGTCGGACACAACAAATACATGTGCTTTCTTTGAAGGTGCCACATTCATCTCAGTTCTCACATTTCTGATGCCACGCACTGCCTCCTTGATGATCTCGATATCTTTCTCGTCCTTTGCAAAATTGCGTGACTCTGCATATTCCGGCCATCTTGAAATCACAATGGACTCTTCCTCTGACTGGAGTGTGCAGAAGATTTCCTCCGTGATAAACGGCATGTACGGATGCAGGAGCTTGAGCGCATCGATCAGTACGTTCTTCAATGTCCACAGTGCCGCGTTCTGTGACTCCGCGTTGTCTGAGTTGTAAAGTCTTGGCTTAACCATCTCAATATACCAGTCGCAGAACTCATCCCAGATAAAATCATAAATCTTCTGAACCGCAATACCGAGTTCAAAATTCTCCATATTATCCGTAACTTCTCTTACAAGACTGTTTAATTTCGAGATGATCCAGCGGTCCACTGGTTCCAAAGAATCCGATGCATTCGTGACCTCTTTCCCCTCTATGTTCATCATGATAAAGCGTGATGCATTCCAGATCTTATTGGCAAAATTCCTGTTTGCCTCCACCCTCTCATAGTAAAAGCGCATATCATTTCCGGGAGCATTGCCTGTGATCAAAGTCATTCTAAGCGCGTCTGCGCCATACTGATCGATCACCTCCAGCGGGTCAATGCCGTTGCCGAGTGATTTTGACATCTTCCTGCCCTGTGAGTCGCGCACCAGCCCATGGAAGAGCACGGTCTTAAATGGTTTCTCTTTCATGTGCTCATAGCCAGAGAAGATCATACGGATCACCCAGAAAAAGATAATGTCATACCCTGTCACAAGCACATCTGTCGGATAGAAATATTCCAGATCCTCCGTCTTGTCCGGCCACCCAAGTGTCGAAAAAGGCCACAGCGCCGACGAAAACCATGTGTCAAGTGTGTCCGGATCCTGTGTGAAATGCCTGCAGCCACACTTCGGACAAACCTCTGGCATGCTCTTTGCCACAACGATCTCGCCACAGTCATCACAGTAATAAGCCGGTATCCGGTGTCCCCACCAAAGCTGTCTGGAAATGCACCAGTCCTTGATATTATCTGTCCAATTGTAGTAGGTTTTATCCATTCTCTCTGGAATCAACTTGATATCGCCATTTTTGACAGCCTCCACAGCAGGCTTGATCAGCTCGTCCATCTTCACAAACCACTGCTGCTTTACAAGCGGCTCGATCGTCGTCTTGCAGCGGTCATGTGTGCCTACATTGTGGCTGTAATCCTCCACCTTAACGAGAAGCCCCATACTGTCAAGTTCCTCCACGATAGCCTTTCTCGCCTCATAACGCTCCATACCTGCATACTTACCGCCGTTTTGATTGATCGTCGCATCGTCGTTCATGATATTGATAATTGGCAGATCATGCCGCTTTCCCACCTCAAAGTCATTCGGATCGTGCCCTGGAGTGATCTTAACGACACCTGTACCAAATTCCATATCGACATAGGTGTCCTCAACAACCGGAATCTCACGGTTCATCAGCGGAAGCATCAGTTTCTTTCCCCGCAAATGGGCATACCGCTCATCTTCCGGGTGAATTGCTACCGCAGTATCACCGAGCATCGTCTCTGGTCTGGTAGTTGCAAAAGTCAGATATTCACCGGACTCTGTACCATCTTCATTCAGAACCGGATATTTAATGTGCCACAAATGTCCTGCCTGTTCCTCATACTCAACCTCTGCGTCCGATATTGACGTGTTGCATATAGGACACCAGTTGATCATTCTGGCACCTTTGTAAATATAACCTTTCTCGTGCATTTTGCAGAAAACTTCTGTGACAGCCTTATTGCAGCCCTCATCCATCGTAAAACGCTCTCTGTCCCAGTCACATGACGAACCAAGCTTCTTGAGCTGGCTGATGATACGCCCGCCATACTCCTTTTTCCAATCCCATGCGCACTCTAGAAACTTCTCACGCCCGAGGTCATGTTTATCAATACCCTCCTCTTTTAATTTCTCGATAATCTTAACCTCTGTAGCGATGCTGGCATGATCCGTTCCCGGCTGCCAGAGTGCGTTGTAACCCTGCATCCTCTTAAAGCGGATCAGGATATCCTGCATTGTATTGTCCAGTGCATGCCCCATATGAAGCTGCCCAGTAATATTTGGAGGGGGAATCACGATCGTAAACGGTTTCCTGTTCCTGTCAACCTCCGCATGAAAATATTTTTTATCAAGCCATTTCTGATAAATCCTGTCTTCCAGACCATGTGGATCATAGGTCTTAGCCAACTCTCTGCCCATATTATTCTCCTTCCTGTAAATGCTGTGCATAAAAAAACCCTTTACTGTAAACTCCACAGCAAAGGGCGAATAAACGCAGTACTACCTTTCACAAGAGTATTCATATTTTATAATAGTATTAAATCTCTTATGAAATGTCAAGAAAATTTATTTATTTTTAATATATAATCTTGTATGCAGACATGTTATAATATCGTCAGGCATTATGCTCACACAAATGGGCATCATTTACTATATATTACAATAAAGAGTACTCTTGTAAATTTCCAGTGCCTGAAAGTACTCTGTCAACAAGGAGGAATCCCCAAGTGGATAACACATTTTATACGCAAAAAATACTCAAAAAAATAATTGTATATACCTCAGCTGCGATGATTTTTACCACCACACCTGCATTGTCAGTGTTCGCTGCTGAAACGACTTCCCAGACAGAAAGCTCATCTGCCTCCACAGAAACACCCAGCACGAATCCTTCCAACACAGACGCCCCACCTGCACAAACTACTCCGCTTCCAGAGTCAACTGTCCCACAAACACCTGCTGACAGCACAACCGACACACCGCAGACACCTGCTGATACCACGACTGTGACACCATCGCCTGAGTCCGCACCTACGGACCAAGGTACTTCTGATGTTACGCCGATGCAGATCACAGTTTATGCCGCATCACAGAAAGGACTGAATGTCCGCAGTGGTCCATCCACAAACCACAGTAAACTCGGAACACTCAAATATGGTCAGGAAATTACCGTTACCGGAAAAACAGCTGATAATTGGTATCAGATACAATATTCAGGCAAAGTTGGATACGTCCTTGCAGATTTTGTATCCGCCACTCCTCCTGCCGGCGCGCAGGCTCCAGCTGCCCAAACTCCGGCTGCCGAAAACCCTGGCTCGGAAAATCCTGACACAAATCCAGAGGAAGCACCACCAGTCGAAGCACCAGACAATGATATTGACAGTGAAATCCAAACGGAAGACAATTCTTCTGAAGATGGCAGCACCGCAGTGGTCTCCCAACTGATTGACACTCCTGTTGTTATTGTTCTGGGTGTTGCCATTGTAGGTGTCATAGCCTTGATCAGCTACACTGTATACAGCCTCTTTCGGAAAGAAAACGATAGCACAGATGAATATTACGAAGACGATTACTATGAGGACGAGCAGTTTTCCGATGATGAATATTATGAGGAGGGGCAGTATTCCAACGATCAATATTATGAAGACGAACAATATTCTGATGATGAATATTACGGGGACTACGAGTATTCCAACGGTGCGTATTATGAGGAGGAACAGTACTCTGACGATGAATACTATGAAGATAACGGACAGTATTCTGACTACGAATATTATGAGGATAATGAACAATATTCTGATGACGAATACTATGAAGACAATGAACAATACTCCGACGACGAATATTATGAGGATAATGACAAGCGTTAATGAGAAACAGTTGAGAAGAAACAGAGCAGGACTAAGAAAATACTCTTATTCCTGCTCTGTTTTGCTAAAAACCAATCTTGTTGTTTGACTTCGTTTTTAGCATCTTTATGTTTCCCTCAAAATCCCCAAGTTCTTTCAGCACTTCATCTGCCGTCTCTAACTGAGCTGAATTGATACAAAATACAACTCTGACTTTTCCTCCGCCAAATATTTTGGACCAAAAGCTGGGTTTCTCCCATCTGAGAAAGTAGGAAACCCGCGCCTTCATAAATGCCTTCTCCAATGTTGTCTTAACCTCTGGCTCTGTAACTGAGCAGAAATCCATCTCGTTGTTTACTTTTACCTTGCTATATTCATTTTCCAAAACTGTGACGCCTTCTTTCGTTAGGAACCATATCATTCTTTTTATGATTCCTTATATTCTTAATAATATGTCTTCCCCTCTTCAATCATTACTGTCTGACCATTTTTCACATCCACTATGGTAACCGCACAGTTTTTGTGCACGCCGCCCTTCCAGAAATCCTTGATATCAACATTGTTGATATTGGATAACAGCCCCCGCAGTGCAGCGCCATGCGTCGACACTAATATTGTATCATTTTCCATATCCTTATTATGCACAATTTCCTGCAAAAAATCACCAGTTCTTACCTTTAATTCCTCGATTCCCTCCGCCCCCCTAGGCGGTTTGTACATTTCTGGCCTGTCAAAGAAATTCATAAACTCCGGATCTGGAATATTGTAATTTTCCTTTCCACAGCAAAGTCCCTCATATTCTCCAAAACTGATCTCTATGATCCTGGGTTCCTCGAACACTGGGATATCACGTTCTCCCTTTATGATCATAGCTGTCTCATAGGCCCGCTTTAGTGGACTTGTATATATTTTCGTAAAAGGCACATCCTTTAGGGCATCTGACGTGATGTGGGCAAGTCTGCGCCCTTCCCCATTTAGCGGGATATCTGATCGTCCCTGAAAACGTCTCTTTACATTCCATTCAGTCTCCCCATGACGTATGATATAAAGCTTCATTTCTTCCTCCGAAATAAGTTATTTCTGAACAGCTACTTAGAAATCTTCCGTATTTAACTATAATATATTTTTCGATAAAATACAAGAGACGATTGATCTTTGTCATAAAAGTCAAGGTACTTTTTCCAGTTCTCAAAAACAAACTCTTCTCACGAATCGAGTAGGGAATGCCCTTCTCTTCTACTCGCGTGCCGGCACCCGTCAGCTCCGGCTGACATACTTCCACTGGGTGCCCGTGTGCATAAAAAAGCGAAAAGACTTTCTTGATAAATCTTTTCGCTTTTACATGTACTGTGACACATTCTATCTCAAAACGCTCTTCGCCTTAGCCTCTATTACTTCAAAATGCAAATGGACTGCGCAGGCATAGACAGTGCCCCATTCGTAAGCGTTACTACCTCGCCATTCAGAGTCAGATAACCACGGATCGCCATATCCGCAAGTACTGTATCTTTCAGTTCCACCGTTATTGCATCGTCTGAAGTATTGTAAACAATACCAATCGTACTATCTTCATATGTCTTTGTGATCACTGCCTGATTTCCCTCTGTCAATGACTCCACGATCTCGATCTGTCCTCTCGCGATCTCAGGATTTTCATTCCGCAGCCGCACTGCCCTCTTATAATAATTCAATATAGAATACGGATCTTCCAACTGCTGCTCAACTCCTTCAAACGCAAAGACGATATCCTTGTCCGCATCCCCAGGACCATTTGTCATGCCAGCCGCATCGGAATCCGACCAGACCATCGGAAGCCGCTTGTTCTCATCCTTCTGACCAGAACTTGACATTCCGATCTCTTCTCCATAGTACACAAATGGGCTGCCATTCATCGTCATCAGCAGACCGCCTGCCATCTTCATGTCATTGGCATCCTTCATAAGCGCGTTGGCAACACGCCCCATGTCATGGTTTGTGATAAATGGCGCATCAATATAATCGGGATTTTTATCCGCGTAGTCCTTCTGATATCCCGCCATACTCTCCACAAAACTTGCCGCCTTATAATTTCCCCGCGCTGCTTTAATCAATCTGCCTTCCGCATCCGCAGCATCAAAGTTAAACATACTCGGTGTCAGGCTTGTATAATAATTCTCTATGATAGCCTTGCCTGCCCAAACCTCTGACACCATATAGAAATCAGGATTCAGGCTCGTACAGAAATTATATAGCCAGTTTAGGGTTTCTGTATTAAAGGTTATATCATTCTCCTCAAAATGCATGGCAGCATCCATCCGGAATCCATCGACACCCAGATCAATCCAAAAACGCGAGATATCCTCAAGCTCTGTCCTGAGTGCCTCACTTGCCAGATTCAAATCAGGCATTTCAGACCAGAATACCCCTTCGTAATACCAGTTACTTCCTCCTACCTGATAATAGTCATTATTAACCTGCTCCTTTGTAAAATGATAATAATCTACATAAGGGCACTCTTCCAAATCAGGTTCCTGTCCCTCAGGCAATCCTTTTAAATAGTCACATGCATCCACAAACCACTGGTTCTCCGATGAAGAATGATTGATAACAAAATCAATCACCACATTGATATCCCTTTTATGACACTCCTCAACCAGCGTCTGGAAATCCTCCACAGTGCCATATTCTTGGTCTATGGAATAGTAATCGACCACATCATACTTATGATAAGTCGGGGACTGCATGATCGGCATCAGCCATATCCCGTTAAATCCCATATCTTTAATATAATCAAGCTTCTCAGTGACACCATTCAAATCTCCTATCCCATCCCCATCGGAATCATAGAATGAATAGACAAAAATCTCATAATAATTTCTGTAATTGTCATCAATGATATTTAATTCCTGCTCATAATCATATTCTATTGCATCTATGACCTCTATACCGTTCTCCCCTTCACCGGAAACTACAGCCAAGGTCTCTGTCTGTCCCTCCCCAGTGGTATTTTCTACTGCACTAGAAGTCTCCTGTACTGGTTCATTTGATTTCTCTGTCTCCTGCAAATCTGATTTTTGTGCATTTCCACATGCACATAGCTGTGATGCCATCACAGCTGCCATCACAATCCCAAGCGGACGTTTTTCAAACCTTTTTCGCATATCTCATATCCCTCTTCATTTTACTAAAAATCTGCTGTTACAAACACGCAGTTTGAGAATCCCCTGCACTATTCCCTAAGGAACTGTTAATAAATAACTCATGACAATGCCAAGCCAGCTTGTGCGTAACTGGCATATCTAAATGTTCATCTGAGACATCAGAAAATCTTGACATAAGATATTACTTTGCCTCCTCCTGCGATTTTCTTCTTTGTAGCTAAATATTTATACTGTGTCCTTGTCGCAAGTTATTTCTGAACAGTTCCTTAACTGCCTGTACATCTTCATATATTTTAGAACGACTCCTGCTATTACAATAACAGGAGTCGTCCATAATTACTTATTAATCTTTTTTATTATTATCAAGACCATATTCCTTCATGTAGCCCTCGCCCCATGACTTTCCGCGGTCTCTCTGCCAGTCAATTCCACTTCTTAAGCAAAGAGCACAGGCAGCTCCGACTAACAGGAAACAAAGAATTATTTTAAAAACCATAATCTATCCTTAACCCTTTACGGCACCGCCGGTAACACCTTCTACGTAGTACTTCTGCAGGCACATAAACAGAATTGTAACAGGCACTGCAACCAGCACACCGCCGGCACAGAATCTTGTAAAGTACCCCTGATAGTCACCTGTGAACAGCCACCTCTGCAGACCTACAGCAACGTTGTAGCTGGCACTGTTGCCGAATGCCACATAAGATGCAAACACATAATCACACCATGGTCCCATAAATGCTACCAACGCCTGGTAGATGATGATCGGCTTTGCCAACGGAATGATCATTATAAAGAAGATCTGTGCCCTTGTTGCGCCGTCAATTCTTGCAGCCTCATCCAACGCTTTCGGAAGTGTGTCGAAAAAGCCCTTGCAAATATAATATCCCATACCGGAACTTGCGACACTGATCAAAATCAATCCAGGAACAGCGCCCTCCTGTGTCAGCCCAAACTGCTTTAACAGGAAATAGAGACAGATCATGCTTAAGAATCCTGGGAACATTCCAAGTATCAGCCAGAATCTCATCAATAATTCACGCCCCTTAAAGCGCATTCTCGAAAGCACATAACTGGTGCAAAGCACAAATACCGTCTGACCGATCGCCACAAATACAGAGATGATCAACGTGTTTTTGTACCAGTTTACGAAATTACTGCTCGGATCAAAAAGGAACCTATAGGAATCCAGCGAAAATTTCTTCGGAATGATATAATCAACCATACCGCCGCCCATTTCATTGTAAGAACGAAAACTCTGCAATATCAAACATACAAACGGAAACAGCCATATGATACTGATCAGCACTAATATAATATAAATAATTGTATTGGTAATTCTTCTCTTACTTTCCATTATTGGAATCCCTCCTCATCTTTTACTGAAGGTAAGATGTTGTATACTACCAGCGAAATCACTGCCGTTACCACAAATACCATAATACCAATTACAGCTGCCATTCGGTAGTTTGTATCATTGACAGTCAGCTTATACAACCATGTGATCAACAAGTCTGTTCGTCCTGCACCACCAGTCAGCTCAGTACTCAATGGAGATCCAGTGTTAAGCAGGTAAATGACATTGAAGTTGTTCAAATTGCCTGTAAACGATGTCAACAGATAAGGACCTGTAACAAAAAGCATATACGGCAGGGTAATCTTCACAAACATCTGAAATGGATTCGCACCGTCAATACGTGCACTCTCATATAAATCTTCCGGAATATTCATCAGAAGTCCTGTGGCCATCAGCATGACATATGGAATACCAACCCACACATTAATCACGATGATCATAACCTTTGCCAGTGTAGGATCGGTCCAGAACGGAATCGCACTGTCTATTATGCCCCATTTCATCAGGTAACCGTTAAGCAGACCATCTCTTGCGAACATTTTACCAATATAGAGGAGTGATACAAACTGTGGAACCGCAATTGTCATTACGAGAATTGTTCTCCACATTTTTTTAAATTTAATGCCCTTTTTGTTGATCAGCATCGCAACCGCCATACCACCAAAATAATTGAGGAAGGTGGCAAAGAATGCCCATATCAAAGTCCACCCCAGGACAGTAAAGAAGGTTGAACCAAACCCCGAACCGCCTATAGAGAGCAGATTTTTAAAGTTCTCAAATCCTACCCATGAAAACAGATTAGTGGGTGGCTGATGGTTTGCATCATAGTTGGTAAATGCAACCAGAATCATAAAGACAATCGGCACTACAACAAACAGGAACACACCAAATACAGGAATTGCCAGGAGTGTCTTGTCAAAATTGTGGTCTAACAGGCTGTGCAGATCTTCCTTATTCGTTGGAAGCCTTCTCCCCGACTCCAGCCTCACTTGTGACTCATAATTATTTTTAACATTGAAATACCAAATAATAAGGAATAACGCGGTAATAAACAGCGTCATTACACTGAATAACAAAATCAAAAAGCTGTTGTCGCCAAACACAGTCGTCTTTCCGATTTCTACTCCATTAAAATAAGCAGGCTCTTCGCGAGTTGCAACAGTTCCAAGAGTTCCGAAATCCTTGATATAGCCTGCACCAAAGGACACAATGTACCAAATGTAGAGAATCTCAACGGCAAGAAATGCAATTCCGCGGGCAAACTGCTTTCTCATGAGAGAACCAAATCCCATAATTATGAAAGAAAGCTTTGTCTTCCAGTCACCCTTTGTGAATGCTGTTCCGATTAATCCAAAAGTATTCCCTACTCCTTTAAAAAATCCGGCAATTCGATTTTCCTTCATAGTTTCCTCCAGATTATCATGTGGTTATACACAGCAGGAGAACCTGTCCCCTGCTGCGTACTGTTTTCTGTTACTAATTTTGATCAATTTTTGTATTATACTGCATTTTATGCCTGATCATAACTGTCAGTTTATTGCTGTACAAGCGCATCCATCTTTGATGCAAATTTTTCAAGCTCTGCCATAAGCTGCTCATCTGTATAACCTTTGAAATTGCCGCCGCAGATTGTCTCACCAAGTGAATCTGCCTCTGACCAGTAATCGTTAGGATACTGTCCCTGCGGAATCGTATACAGAAGCTGCTGACGAAGTGCCGAAAGTGCCTCGTCATTCTGTACAGCTGAATCCTGCTGTGCCGTCAGATTGGAAGGACCCCAGCCAACCTCGTTGAAACGAGTAAGCTGTGCATCTGTGTCAGACAGATATTTCGCAAGTTCCAGACAAACAACTAATTTGCCTGCTTCTGCCTGCGGCTTAACACCCATAAGTTTAAATCCGCCAAATCCGCCTAACTGGAATGTCTCACCATCCACTGTAAATTTAGGAAGCGGAGCACATGCATAGTTGTCACCTAATACATCCTTTGCTGAAGAAGAATCCCATGTACCATCCACGATTGCCGCCCAGTTCACAGCATCACCAACCGAAGAACCATCCATATAGCACTTTGACTCTGACATTGTTCTGATCGCTTTTATCGCTTTCAATCCATTATCAGATGCATATGTATTCTTTATGCTTGTAAAGTTGCCCTTCTCATCTGTCTCAAATGACAATTCACAGCCTGTACCAAAGAAGAATGCTGTCTGATACCAGCTTCCTGTGTCAAAATAGAAATTTTTGCCCGCCGCTTCGCAGTCTGCAATGATCTGGTCCAGTGAGGAAGGATCTGTTATCACACTCTTATCATAGTACATAAAATATCCATTATCAGATGTCAATGGGAATGCATAAACCTCACTGCCCACCTTTGCTGCCGCTGCTGCGCCTTCATCATTAGATTCAAGCACAAACGTAGCATAATCACCATTAATTGTGGTAAGTGCACCTGCCGTAACGAGACGTGCCATCTGATCCTGTGCAAATGCATAGAGATCCGGTGCTGCCTCCACATCTGTAATTACATTACCAGCCGCATCACCCTCGCCCATTGGCTCAATTTTTACTGTATAACCATTCATCTCAGGATGTGCTTCAAAGAAAGAGTTACACAAAGTCTCTGTTACGCCGGTTACTGCATCAGGAACCCAGATTTTGATCTCGCCGCTTCCGAAATCCATGGTCTGTTCTCCTGCTCCACTGTTATCTGCAGATGCGTTACTATCCGCAGAAGCATTGTTATCTGCTGCTGTGTTGTTGTCTGCAGATGTGTTGTTATCTGTTGCGTTGTTTGTGTTCTGTGTCGATGCATCATTGTTTCCACCGCCACATGCTGTCAACACGGATGCAATCATCGCCGTTGACATTACTAATGCTAATACACGCTTTTTCATATTGCTTACCTCTCCTTACTAAATATATAGTTTGTAATGTTCTATATTACAAAAAGCCAAAACAGCTTTTTATAATCCCTTTCATGGTGTCAGACACACCTTTTAAAGCTGAACCAAAGTAATCCTCTGACATATTTTTATTATTTTAACCAGGTTGTTGAAACAGATTCACTTTCTCATTCTATTTGCACATGAATAGAT
>JAIEEY010000331.1 GCA_029067205.1 Lachnospiraceae bacterium | reverse complement strand
ACCGTCCACCTCTGTTTCTGCCCCTGATTCGTCAACAAATTTATCCTTTACGGTTACGGCGTAAGTTACTGCCGGAACATAATCATAATAATAGCAGCCTGTCCCACATTCAAAATTCAACTATAGTTCCGCAAAATTTTTGAACCTACAGTTTATCTGACACACATTGAAAACTGGAAAATTGCATAAAAATGGGAAGAAATTGCCATTTCCACTTGCATGTGTAAGTATAATCCTATATAATGTAGGTATAATTATTAAACCTACATTAAGGAGAAATTATGGCTTACATACACTATGTACCGAACCCTAATGGCACTGTCTATGCCTCCGTATGCGAAAGTTACCGTGAAGGCGGCCATGTAAAGACCAGACGCATTATGGCTCTTGGAAGGGTTATTGATAAGGAGAAAAACATTTTCTACCAAAAAGGCCGGATGTTTCAGTATACTGTTGATAATGGTCGTACCGAAGTGCCCGCAGATTTTTATACTGAGCCTCTCCTGCCATCAAAAGAGAAACTGATCCTCGATTTTGGCGACGGATGGTTTTTCAAGGAGTTCCTTGAACGGCAGCCCTTTTATGATAGCATCGCTGGCATTCTTCCCGGGGAATCAGATACAGTGCTTTCTCTTGTAGCTTTCAGGCTCCTGACCTGCAAAACAGCAAACTGCCATGCAAAGTTCTGGTATGAAGGAAACTACGCATATCTCGGGTTTCCCCACGCCAACATGACCAGCCAGAATATTGCAAGGGTCCTGAAAAAACTCGGCGATGAAGAAGTACAGCGTCGTTTTTTTAACAGTTATATTTCCTGCCTTTATCCTGGTTCCAATGCGGCGGGCATCCTTATAGACAGCACGGGTGTCCCCAATGCTACTAAGATGAATGTCACACAGGTCAGTAACCACAATGGTGATATTAACCGGGAGGTAAGGGTTATATATGTTATCGACAGGGAGAATGGAATGCCCATTTATTTTAGGTATGTAGCAGGCAACATAGTAGATGTCAGCACTCTCATAACAACTGTGGGTGAGTTACAGCAGTATAGCGTATCCGTTAGCCAGGCCATCCTTGATGCAGGATACTTTTCCGAAGGGAACGCCGCCGCACTGTTTGAAAGCGGCATCCCATTCCTTACAAGGATTGCACCGAACAAGACCATTTTCAAGGAAGCCATAAAAACAGGTCTTGAAGGGCTGATGTCCCAAGAACACGCATACCGTTATGGTAAACGACTCGTGTTCATCCGTAAAATGCCAATGGATGTATGTAGCTATCGGGGTTATTTATATCTGTGCCTTGATGAGGACATATATCTCATGCAGCATAAGAAGATATTTCTCAATGGGATAGACGAGGGGCGGTCATCTAGCGAAACTGACAAGGTTCTCACCCAAACCGGGCTTTTTGCACTCCTTTCCTCTGAGGATATGAAAGAGGATGACCTGTTGCCCCTATATTACACGCGCCAACAGGTGGAGCAGGTTTTTGATATTACCAAAAACTATGCAGATTTACTTCCGATCAGGGTACAGACAGAAGAAAGCTTTGCTGGCCACCTGATGATAAGCTTTATAGCCACACTGGTTGCCCAGCAGATTCAGCGGATTTTGCTGAAAAAACGTTCCCGTAAAGCTAAGGAGTTGAACGGCGAAAGTATATGGAGTTATCTTCGAAGCCAAAAGTGCAAGATATATGACAATTATGCCATTCCCCAAGAACCACGGAAAGAGGTTAATGCTATCTATAATATATTCAAGATGGATATGCCTCACAAAATCCCTCTTGAACATATTGAAGTGTAGGTACAATTTTTATGCGGAACTATAGTTGAATAAAAGGATGTTATAATTGATGGAAAGTGATAGGGACTATATTATGGCAATTCGTTATAACGGGTGATGGAAAATATAGGAAATCCCAATAAGGAGAACAAAATGGAACATTTCATTACAGAGATTAGGATTGAAAAGTTAAGACATTTATCCAATATAGTGATTTCTTTAAATCCAGAACAAAGACAGAATTTGATCATTACTGGTAAAAATGGTTCAGGAAAGACATCGTTACTCGTTGCATTGCAAAAATATTTACGGGCAATAAATGATAAATGTTTCGAGAATTTAATTGAATACTATATTCCCCAATTATCAGAGATACAAGAGCGTTTGGATAAGGCAGAGACAGAAACAGAGAAACATGAAATAGAAAGGGCAAATTCAAATACTTTAAATCAAATAAAACAATATGCAGATGGCGTGAGGATTTTATTTAACGATAGACATCATTTGGAATCCTTGTATGCTCAGGGAGATTTTATAACAGCATATTTTCCGTCGAATAGAAAAACACAGATTGTCCGTTCTCAGGGGGTTGAAGATATTAAGTTAAGCAATGCTTATTCGGTAAATTCTGAACCGGGAAAACTTCTGCATAAATATATGGTGCATTTAAAGACGCAGCAGGCCTATGCAAGAAATGAAGGAGACATGGTTACTGTGGATAAAATTCAGAGATGGTTTGATCGGTTTGTGGAGGCTTTACGGGGTTTGTTGGATGATGATACGATCAATTTAAAGTATGAATATAAAGAGTATGATTTTAAGATTCATGAATCTGGCAGAAATCCTTTCGGTTTTGAGACTCTTTCAGATGGCTATTCTTCGGTTATTGAAATTGTGTCAGATTTGATTTTGCGAATGGATAAAAACTGGCTTTTAGGTGATGAAATCAGCCAATATGATGTAGAGGGAATTGTTTTGATTGATGAGATTGAAACGCATCTTCATATTGGACTGCAAAAGAAAATTATGCCATTTTTAACTGAATTTTTTCCAAGAATCCAGTTTATTGTTACTACGCATTCTCCATATATTTTAAATTCCCTTTCGAATGCCAAGGTGTATGATTTGGAAAATTGCATAGAATTAGAAGATCTATCCATGTATTCATCAGAAGATCTTGCGGAAGGGTATTTTGGAGCTGATGAATATTCAGACAAATTAAAAGGAAAAATCAACAGATATAAGTATTTGAAAGAAAAGCCAGATTTAACAGAGGAAGAACGTGCAGAGAGAGCCAGGCTTCGAAGTGAATTTCGGAATATTTCCAAAGAATTATCGCCAGAAATAGCGGATATGTTTTATGATATAGAGGGAAAACAAGTATGATAAAAGTGGAACGGAAAACAACAGAAAAAGCAATTGCAGCGATAGATTCCCTAAAAAGAGAAAAGGCAAAAAATGGTTCCTATAATACGCCGGAAGTAAATGCGGCATTGAGAGAAATGTTTCATGGAAAATGTTACATTTGTGAAAATAAACAGATTACTTCTTATCAAATTGAGCATTTAATCCCGCACCGTGGAGATATAGAATTAAAGTATGATTGGAATAATCTTTTTCTGGCTTGCTCACATTGTAATAATATAAAACGGGATAAATATGAACCCATTATTGACTGCACAAAAGAGAATGTCGAGGAACTGATTGCTTTTCGAAAAGAGGGATATTTTGGGATGGAAGAGAAGCTGATTTTTGATGTGCTGGACTCCAAAATAGAAACACAAAATACAGTAAAGCTGTTGCAGGAAGTTTATTATGGTTCTACACCTCAAAAGAAAATGGAAGCTAAGATATTAAGAAAAAATTTAAGGAAAGAACTTTCAAAGTTTAAGGAATATGTCCGCGAATATAAGGAAGCTGAAGATGAAGAAAAAGAAGATTTGAAGTGTCTTTTACAACAACAATTAAAGGACAGTTCACCATTTGCAGCTTTCAAGAGGTGGCTGATCAGGGATAATAAACAGGCATATCCAGAATTGTTAGTGTACATAGATTAAGATGCTGAGACTGGACAAATGAGGGTAAAAATTGCTACATGTAGCAATTTTGTTTTAATAGGCAATTAAAATCATATAAAATGTCGTTGCGGAGGAAAATCATGAGCATAACAGATACCACAGAAAAACAGTTTGAATCGGATATCGAGTCTTTTCTTATATCAGTCGAAGGTGGATATAGAAAGGGAAGTGGAGCATACAATCCGAAATTGGGTGTATATCCGGATAAACTGATTTCTTTTATTCAGCGTACTCAGCCAAGAGAGTGGGCAGTATTCGAGCGGCAGAATGACATAGACCCTGTGCGCAAATTCTGTGTTGCATTTAATAATGCCTGTGATATGGATGGAGTGCTTCATGTTTTGCGCAACGGATTCAAGCACAGAGGTACTACTTTTAAAGTCTGTTATTTTAAACCGGAATCTTCATTAAACGATACAGCCATGATTCAGTATGCCGAAAATGAAGTAGAGTGTTATCGACAATGGCATTATTCTGCAGATACGAAAAAGTCAGTGGATATGGTACTTGTGGTAAACGGCATTCCGGTGTTTGCGTTTGAACTAAAGAACCAGTACACAGGGCAGAATGTTGATCATGCCAAAGCGCAATGGATGTATGACAGAGATCCGCGAGAACTATGCTTTCAATTTAATAAGAGAATTCTGGCGTATTTCTGCGTAGACCATACAGAAGTCTGGATGACAACGAAACTGGCAGGAAAAGATACCTGTTTCTTACCTTTCAACCAAGGCTCTAATGGAGCGGGTTCTGATGGCGGAGCAGGCAATCCTCCCAATCCGGACGGATATCCGACGGCATATCTTTGGGAGAAGGTATTCCAGAAAGACAGTATGTTGGATATTATACAGAAGTTTATCAATTTGCAGAAAAAGAAAACATTGATATTTCCCCGTTACCATCAGTTGGATGTTGTTCGGAAACTTATTGCAGATGTATGGACAAATGGAGCAGGTAAAAACTATTTGATTCAACACAGTGCAGGTTCTGGCAAGTCCAATTCTATTGCGTGGACAGCATATCGTCTTGCCTCACTTTTCAATGAAAATAATAAGCCGGTATTTTCTAGTGTGATTGTTGTGACAGATCGTAGCGTATTAGACGCACAGCTTCAAGAAACGATTGCGGGATTCGACCATAAGTTAGGTGCGGTGGAGACGATAGGAGAGGACAAAAATTCTCAGGATTTGAAAGACGCAATCAATGACGGAGTGCGTATTATTGTTACAACCTTGCAGAAGTTACCTGTTATTTACACAGAGGTTGATAAGGCAAATGGCAGGTGCTTTGCGGTTATTGTGGATGAAGCACATTCTTCCCAGACGGGTAGTTCAGCATTGAAATTAAAGACTGCGCTGGCAGATACGGAAGAAGCCCTGCGGGAGTATGCAGAGCGTGAAGGATTAGCGGAGGAAGAAGTTGATCCGGAGGACAGGCTTGTAAAAGAAATGATTGCCCAGGGAAAGCATAAGAATTTGTCCTTTTTTGCTTTTACGGCAACGCCAAAGGCTACCACACTGGAAATGTTTGGGCAGGAGCAGGAGGACGGTTCTTTTCATCCATTCCATGTCTATAGCATGAGGCAGGCGATTGAGGAGAAGTTTATTCTTGATGTCCTTCAGAATTATATGACCTACAATACTTGCTTCCGAATCGCAAAGACCATGACTGATAATCCAGATGTTCCTTCCAGCAGGGCGGCAAAGGTTATTCGTAAATATCAGGAATTGCACCCTTATAATATCAGTCAGAAATCGCAGATTATCGTGGAAACGTTCAGAGATACCACAAGGCATAAGATTGGCGGCAAAGGAAAGATGATGGTGATTACATCGTCCAGACTGGCGGCTGTCCGATATTATCATGAAATCAAGCGGTACATTGAGGAAAAGAAGTATGATGATGTGGATATTCTGGTGGCTTTTTCCGGTGCGATTGATGACAGGGGCGAGGAGTATACAGAGTCAAAATTAAATATGCGTAAAGACGGTTCCCATATTTCGGAGAGTCAGACCAAGGCAGAGTTTCATGATAATTTTAATGTGCTGATTGTAGCGGAAAAATATCAGACAGGATTTGATGAACCGCTTTTACATACGATGATTGTAGACAAGAAGTTAAAGAATGTGAAAGCTGTACAGACTTTATCTCGATTGAACCGGACTTGCGAGGGCAAGACAGATACTTTTGTACTTGACTTTGTAAATAAGGCGGAAGATATAAAGGACGCATTTCAGCCGTTCTATCAGGAAACATTCCTGCAGGAAGAAGTCAATGCAGATTTGTTGTACCAGACACAGCGAGAATTGCGAGCTTACGGTATTTATTCGGATGAGGACATTGAAGCTTTCACAAACGAGTATTACAAAAAAGGCAGGCAGGACGACAGAGCAATGGGGCGAATGAGCAGTATTTTGCTCCCTGTTTCCAACCGTTATAACAAAAAGACGCAAAACGAAAGATACCAATTCCGCAGACAGGTTCGCAACCTGATTAAATGGTATAGCTACATATCGCAGATATTGAGAATGTTTGATAAAGAGTTACAGAAGGAGTATGTGTTCTGCTCTTATCTGATTGGCTTACTGCCTAAAGATCCTGTCGAGTTGATTGATCTGGAAGGTAAGCTGAAACTGGAGTACTACAAGCTGCAAAAGACATTCCAAGGTGAAATTGCTTTAGATGAAGCAAAGACGGTATATGTTCCGGCAAAGCACAAAGGTGTAAAAGGAATGGATGAAAAAACACCTTTGGATGAGGTGATTGCAAAGATTAATGAGAAGTTCAAGGGTAATTTCACAGAGGGAGATAAAGTGATTCTGTCAGCACTGAGAGATAAGCTGCTTTCTGATAAGAAATTGAAAAAGATGGCGCAGTCCTCTGATCCGCAGATTTTCGTTGAAAGTATTTTCCCGAAAGCGTTTGGTACAGCAGCGCAAGATGGATATATGGAAGCACAGGAGTCGTATCAGAGTTTGTTTGAAGATACGGCTAAGTATAATGCGATTATGAGTGCGTTGGCGGAGGTGGTGTATCGGGAGATGAGGAAGAAAGGGACTAAGACTTCACAGGAAACAGTAACATATATGTATGATGAGCCGCAAAATTTGTCTATGGTGGCGGAAGAACCAGTGTCGTATGGAGTTTGGAAAAGAAAGTGTACAGGTTCTGATAATACAGAGAAAATCATAGAGAAAGAAGTGTAAAATGCATAATAAAAAATCAAATCGGATAATAAGTGTTTTGTCATGTCTCCTGTTGGGGATTGTGACCGCAGCGGCAGGATTTTTGTTTCTGCGACTGCGTGGCAGTGTGGTCGTGAAGCCGGATCAGGTGGAGATGTTTTCAAGGGAAGTGGTTGCATATCGTCAGGACGATGACGCATGGGCGGCGGATCAGCTTGGCGGTTCGCGGTTTACGATGCAGTCCTCTGGCTGTCTGGTGACTTGCATCGCGTCAGCGGTCAGCATGGAGACAGGCACCGAGGTTACGCCGGGCGCGTTAAATAAAATCTTTTCAGAAAACCAGGTGTATGACAGCGAGGGAAATATCCAGTGGGCGATGATTGAGAAGATTGAGGGATATTCCGCAGATGTTTTTCAGGAGGTATCGGAAACAGAAATTGCGCAGTGTCTTGCGTTTGGTCATTATCCGATTGTGCGCGTGCGGATGCATGGATTTGGGAATGTTCACTATGTACTGATTGTGGGCATAGAGGATGGGGAGTACATCTGTATGGATTCGTTGGGAAACGGGCTGACGAGATTGTCCCGCTATTGGAACAGAGTGTATGCCGTGCGGGTGGTTTCTGCAAAATAGGCCGCGATTTATATTTATTCAAAAAATTTCCAGAAACAGTTGTTTGATTCGGTAAAAAGGTTTATAATGTTATATAAGGCAGCCGTGCAGAAGGAATTGATCGTATGCGCTCATGAGCAGATTGGCAAGGGACATGCTGTAAAGGACTGTATACGGAGAATACCTTGGCATGGTGAAATAGCATATAAACATACAAAATGGAAATAATAGTGCGCAGATACTTAATGCGAAGAAGGAGGTTCCCATGATAAGAATCGGAATGTTAACAAGTGGCGGTGACTGCCAGGCGCTCAATGCGGCAATGCGCGGCGTGGCAAAGGGATTGTTCAATGCGGGCAAGGAAGTAGAGCTGTTTGGTTTCCTTGATGGCTACAAGGGACTGATCTATGGCAAGTACAAGATGCTCTCACCATCAGATTTCTCAGGAATCCTGACAAAGGGCGGTACAATCCTTGGAAGTTCCCGTATGCCGTTCAAGAATATGCGTAACCCGGATGAAAACGGATTGGACAAGGTGGAGGCGATGAAGCACAATTATTACAAGCTCAGCCTTGACTGTCTGGTAATCCTCGGCGGTAACGGTACACACAAGACTGCAAATCTTCTGCGCGAGGAAGGTCTGAATGTCGTGACGCTGCCAAAGACGATTGACAATGACCTCTGGGGAACCGATATGACGTTCGGATTTCAGAGCGCTGTTGATATCGCAACACAGTGTATCGACCAGATTCACACGACGGCCGCATCGCACGGACGTGTATTTATCGTGGAGGTAATGGGACACAAGGTAGGATACCTGACACTTAATGCAGGCATGGCAGGCGGAGCGGACATTATCCTGATACCAGAGATACCATATGATATCAATAAGATTATCAAGGCAATCAAAAAGCGTTCCGAGCGGGGAAGCAAGTTTACCATTCTTGCGGTAGCAGAAGGCGCTATATCAAAAGAGGTGGCCGCACTTTCGAAGAAAGAATTTAAGAAATACATGGCAAACTACAAATACCCAAGTGTTTCCTATGAGATTGCTGAGAAGATCAAGGAAAAGAGCGGTATGGAGGTGCGTGTCACGGTTCCTGGGCACACACAGAGAGGAGGTAGCCCGAACTCTTATGACAGAGTGTTTGCAAGCAGACTTGGTGCAGAGGCGTCCAAGCTGATTCTCCAAGGAGAGTATGGCTACATGGTGGGCTATCAGAACAGAGAGGTTGTCAAAGTGCCCCTTTCGGATGTGGCAGGCAAGCTTAAGATGGTAGACCCGGATTCAACGATCATCGAGGAAGCAAAGATGTTAGGCATCAGTTTTGGTGATTAGACAAAAGTATAAAGCAAGAACCCATTGACCGTGATTGAGGCAATGGGTTCTTGCTTTTATGCACAGGGGTGTATAAGGAAATTAGCAGCCTTGTTGCATGCACCCACGCGCGGCGAGTAGGGGAAAAGGGCATTTCCCTGCTCGATTAAATATGCTGTTGGGACTACTGTCCATTTGCTATCGTCTTATTGATCATAGTAGAAGCGTCCAGCCTGTAAAATGTCGGAGTGGAATTGGTGGTTACGTACCATACAATCTCCCCGTTATGGAGAACTGGCTGGCAGTCGGACAATGCTGCGTCAGCTGTGGCGATAGCACCGATTGAGCCGCCGTCCGCATATCTGGTATAATAGAAAGTGCCAGCTGTATCTGTCCACATTAGATAACCGCCGTCAAGACCTGTTGGAGCAAGAATAGGTGTTTGCATTCCGGCAGACTCTGTAATTTTGGTCACTGTGGAGTTCAGACCATTTTTGCTGGTATATCCGATATAGATCTCTCGTGTACCAGAACCACCCACACCATCATAGTTAAATATGGTTACATAGCCATTTGCCGTCTCAGCAAAACCGCCCACAGAGGCACCAGTGGAGTTAGCTCCTATTGAACCAGGGAAAGTCAGCAGTGTACTGTTTTCAACACCGCCACTGAATTTGTCACCGCCGCCTTTTGCTCCCTTATACCGCATCAATACAATACTGCGAGGATAGGCATCACCGTGATCCAGGGTGACAATGTTCTTGTTCTGGTCAATGAGCACAAACTGGTTAAACGAATGGCTGACATAGCCTACACTGCTATTCATGACAATGTGGTAGGAATCGGTAAGCGCCATATCACTCTGGCGTAATGCAAGTGTCATATTTGCCTGATGATTTTTTCCGTCACGTGAGGATGCATACATTTGATGGCAGGTGCGGATATACAGGTAATCACCGTACTCAGCACAGCGAAGCGAGCCTGAACGAAATGGTATAGTGGTATTGGCGCCGCATAGGCTTGTCTGTCCCAGACGTTTCCAGTCCTTAGAATATTTCACGACGCGGATAACTTCTTTGCTGTTGTCCTGAGAGGGATTTTCCTGTCCGAAAATCACAAAATTATAATTCTTCCCGGCATAAAAACCTCCCCATATGGATAGCTCCATAGGAATCGTGCGGGCTGCACGCAGGTTGAAACCGTTGTCGTAATCTTCCACTACAATCTGGCCATTGATATACTCTACCCGTGTAAGACCTCCAATCTGATTTTCGTACAGATGGGATGTGATTGTCTTAGCCCTGTATCCACTGTAGTTCTGGGCATCTTTGTTGTAGGATACCGCAGGTGTGAGATTGGAGGGTATCGCAGTGTTGGGAACATTTTCTGCCGCACCCTGATAAGGCTTCACGTTTGCGGGATCAAAGGTCATTATATTATAGGGGGTCCTGCCTTCACTGGCTCCAGATATGACATAATGTTGGTAGAGCACCTCTGCGGATACCCCTGCCGGAAATGCAGCAGCGACATCGGGATTCTGCTCCAGATACCATTCCGCGTCAAATATGCCCCCGTCAGCCATGTATTCTGGGGCAGCATATACAGGAAAGCAGCTTCCAAAGAGCATGACAGCCAGTGCTGTAATCAGTAGTTTCTTCTTCATTGTTCCTCCATTCTTCTGCCTTATGTGTTGCCTGCATCTGACAAACAAGAAACAGAATATAAATCAAATTGACAAGTTGTATTTATTATAGCATTTTCTTACAGTTTGTCAATAACTGGGGACGTGGGTGAAATTTCAACAGAATATGACTGTTACTGTTCAGATGACCGCAAAAGTAGTGGGAATCATGCGCCAAATTGATGCCCTTTATCAATTTGTGTGCAAAAATGTTGCTGTTCACACCAACAATGTGCAAAATCATGCGAAAATCTGGCAGGGTGCGAACAGTAACATATGATTTGAATATTGCCTAAAATGCCAGAGGCAGGTATACTATGGATAGAGTTTATTTAGGAGGATGAAAGCATGAAGCCGATGATTTTATGTTATGAAAAATGCACCACCTGTAAAAAAGCGTTAAAATGGGTGGAAGAGTCGGGGTATGAGGTGACAATACGTCCGATCAAGGAAAAAAATCCAACAGCAGAGGAGTTGAAGCAGTGGCATGAAAAGAGCGGACTGCCATTGAAGCGCTTTTTTAATACAAGCGGAAATCTGTACAAGGAACTAAAGCTGAAGGACAAGCTGCCCGAGATGAGTGAGGAGGAGCAGTACCATCTGCTGTCCTCAGACGGAATGCTGGTAAAACGCCCTCTTCTGGTGTCAGAAGGAGGTATATGTCCAGGCTTTCAGGAGGAGCAGTGGGAGAAAATTTTGAACGCGTAATAGGAGCAGAGAGTGGTTACAGAGGAGTTATACACAGAACTTAAAAAAATTACAGAGGAAGAAGCGCGCATATTAAACGGTGACACGGAGATTGAGAAGGATATCTATATGTCGCAGGAAGCAGATAAGGCGGACGCGTATATTGTCGATGCAAAAAAGCTTCTGGATGCGGGAAAACTGATACAGGTGCGCCCGCACACCCGCTTTGTCCATTTTCCGAAACATACACATAACTATATCGAGGTAATCTATATGTGCTGCGGCAGTACGCATCATTTGATTGACGGGGATGATGTCTGGCTTCGGGAGGGGGAGATGCTCTTCCTGAATCAGAAAGCAGAGCAGGAAATCTATCCTGCATCGGAGAATGATATTGCGATCAATTTTATCATTCTGCCGGAATTTTTTGACTACGTGTTAAGGATGATCGGCGAGGAGAAAAATCTGCTGCGCGATTTCATGATCGATTGTCTGACAGGGGAGAACGAGGAAGCAGGATATATGCATTTTAAGGTTGCAGGGATTCTTCCGATTCAAAATCTTGTGGAAAACCTGATCTGGTCCATCTGGAATAAACAGCCCAACAGGCGCAGCATCAATCAGGCGACAATGGGGCTATTGTTTCTGCAGCTAATGAACCACATGGAGCGGATGGAGACAAACACAGAAAACCGCAGCAGGCGACTGCTTATCGAAGTGTATGCCTATATTGAGGAGCATTACCGTGACGGGGAGCTGACGGAGCTTGCTGGATTGTTAAACTATGATGTGTGCTGGCTTTCGAAGGAAATCAAGAAGAGAACAGGGCGAAATTACACAGATCTGGTTCAGGAAAAACGGCTGAACCAGGCGGCGTATTTATTGCAGAACACTGCGATGTCAGTCATGGATATCGGACTGTCTGTGGGATATGATAATCTAAGTTATTTTCACCGTATTTTTCAGAAACAGTATGGTATGACACCTAGAAAATACAGGGTTGGCAGGGGAATGTGAAATAGCAAGGTTCTGTCTTGTTTCATGGCTTCGTAATCTTCGACACTTTCTTTGTACCTATCGTATGTAGAATTATAACAGGCTGGTATTGTGTTCAGTGGTGGCAGAATATTGTTTTCCTGAGTTAATGACATTGGGAGTGAACAGTAACTATTTCGGGGCTTTATTGAATTTGACGGAAATATAGTGGATTTGGAAGTAAATAAAATGCGGAATAACATATATATCAGGACAAGAATATAAGAAGATTACTGATTTTGATATTATTGAGTTAAATAAAATAGTATAAGGCATATCGGATAGGGTGAACTTATCTGGTATGCCTTATTTTTTACGATTTTGTTGAATTAAAGAAATTATTGTGAGTAAAAGCTACGAGAACTTTGGGGGCATATTTACGACTCATGTGTAATACCTCATTATTGGACAGAATTATATTATTATTGCAAATGCTTCTAATTTTTTTTAGTGAAACAATGCAGCTTTGATTACACATTATAAAGTTATAAAGTGAAAGTGTTTTTAATTCATTTTTAAGTGTTCCATACTTATGATATATACCTTGGTTAGTATAAATAGTAATTTTGTGTTCCCGAATTGTTAAGTAGTAAATATCGGACATTACAAATTTAGATACTGATGTTTTTGTTTTACAGGTATATTCTTTTTGCATATTTATATAGTATTGCATTGCTTGTTCTAATCCCGATAATCCATAGCAATTTATGAAAGTAGAAAGGCTATTTTGCAAATTTTTATCAATTGTAACGTCTTGTAACCAGTTTGTTTTCATTTGTACCTCCGCAAAATTGTTTAATTAAAAAAATTTCTAATATGATGATTATTATACCATATGTGTTGTGCGAAATTTGTCAAAAAATGGGAGGTGCAGTATAATTAATATAAATATTAATTTTTGGAGGTAAATATGAAAAAAGAAATAAGTAGAGATAACTCTCAACAGCTAGTTATTGATACGCCCCGACTTTGGGTTAAAGGAAACATTATGTGTTGGGACGGAACAATGATTCAGCTTTCTAATGTTTCTTGTATTTCAACAACACCATTCGTTCAAGCTGCATTTCCATTTTTTTCTATTGCAGTTCTACTTATGGGGCTGTTATCGTTGGGATACAATTTAATTGTGGGTATTATATTTTTGGGCGTAGGAGGTGTTTGGATATATAATTGGTATAAAACTAACGAGGAACGAAAAAAGAATACAATTTTAAATATTGTAATGAATTCTGGTAATAGTCTTCAATTTGTCATCAATAATAAAAATTTTTTAGATAAGGTGCTTAAGGTATTGGAACAAATAATTATTGAAGGTGGAGTTGGAAAACAAAATGTATCTATAAATATTCAAGGATGTCGAATTACTGGAAATGCTAGGGTATTGAATGATCTTAATCTATCGTAAGGGGAACTTTGTTTATGGGAATAGAAATTGATTTAAATGATCTAAATATTAGTGGAAATGCTGAAGTTATGGGGAATGTAAGAATTAGAAATAGTAATGATGTTCATATTAGTTTAAAACATTCAGATATCAGCGAAAATGCGAAAGTATTGAATAATTTAGAAATTGATCCAATATTGAAAGAATTAATGCAGCAAATACAAGTTATGGATAAAGACTCACTTGAATATTCAAGAATCATGAAAATATTAGGTGTAAAACAATGGAATAAAAATGATTTCATTGGATGTGTGTTAAAGCATATAAGTGAATTTTCACAAGGAGTTTTGGCAAGCATAGTTGCAAATATGATTACAAAATAACTGTATTTTCAGAAGTCTATATCCCATATATTAGGTACTGTCCATATTTTAAATGGAAACATACCCCCCTTTGTATGGGCGGTTCGGGAGGTCTGAAAATTAGGTCAATGCATGGATAGATTAGATAGGCGCTTTCCCAGACTAAAGTGTCCGAAAAAGTATGTAAACCTACTTGGGTACAGTATCACCGGCACACCTAAGGAACTGTTCAAGAATAACCTATGATCTTGACTTGTCTATTTCTCCGATTGTAAATTGCATATGCAATTGGCAAAAAGCCTCGCCGTAGCCCACTACGCCCACGTTTTTTGACCTGCACCCTCGAAGAAATATCCTGCGCAAGCTACACATGTTATTTCAGAACAGTTCTTACCTTTAACTTTTCCCGTAGTTCTTTCTGATCCTGATTCATGTTATCTCCTCCATTATACTTTATAAAATCTTTGCATAGAGCTTACCCCCCTTCCCTATTAAAAGTTGACAGTTTTATCTCTATGTCCGCAAACCCTTGAAAATATTGACTTTGCGGACATGCTTTAAAAAATTCGGGAAGTCTGGAGTTTTTATGCACTGTATTTACTGTTATTTCTCCTATGGTTCTCTCTGCTGCAATTATCATTACAGATTATTGCATTCCCTGCCTTGATGAATTTTCGTTCACATATGACATACCTGCCAATCTTTCTTTTGCCATTATATTTATAGAAATCTATTATCTTAATTTTTTGAATGACCTCAAATGCCGGATTCATCACATTATATTTGTACAAAAAGACGGTTAATGTAGTACCTGATAAAGTTTTACACCAATTTTACACCAATTGAAAGAGAAGTTATTCTAAGTTATGCAAAGTTATTCCCAGTTACTATGGGATAGTGCACAAAAAGAACTTATTTAAACGCTACATATTCAACAAAAAACGCATAAAATCAAGGCTTTTAGACTTCGATTTTCCACATGGCAAATCAGGACACTTTTTCAGACAAAAGGTGTCCTTTTTTTATTGTGTGAAATCAACTATGATAGAAGTATAAGGAAATACATGGGAATCAAAAATGGGAGTGTGAAAAATATGTTCAAGGAGTTTCACACACCAACATAGGCATGGAGGTTTGAAACATGGAGAAGTACTATCTTGCGATTGATATCGGTGCGTCAAGCGGGCGACATATATTATCACATATGGAAAATGGGAAAATTGTTCTAGAGGAAATCTATCGTTTCCCAAACGGCATGGAGGAACATCAGGGGCAAAAGATCTGGAATGTGGATGCATTATTTGGGGAAATCAAGACAGGAATGATGAGATGTAAAGAGCTTGAAAAGATACCGGTATCGGTGGGAATTGACACATGGGCAGTTGATTTTGTGCTTTTGGATCAGAACGATGAGCGAATTGGAAATGCAGTATCTTACCGTGATGAGCGCACAAAAAATATGGACGAAAAAGTCTATGAGCTGATTGCAGAGAAGGAGCTGTACTACAGGACTGGAATACAGAAGCAGATTTTTAATACAATCTATCAGCTGATGGCACTGAAAACAAAAAATCCTGCCGACCTTCAGAAAGCATCAAAGCTGCTGCTGATTCCCGATTATTTCAATTTCTTATTGACAGGAAAAGCCGTGACAGAATACACGAATGCAACAACAACGCAGTTGGTGAATGCCCATACAAAGGACTGGGACGAAGAGTTGATTCATAAGCTGGGATTCCCCGCATCGATTTTTCAACAGATTCAACTGCCGGGAACTGAGCTTGGAAGTATGAAAGAAGATATTGCAGAGGAAATAGGGTATTCATGTCAAGTCGTTCTCCCTGCGACACATGATACCGGATCTGCGGTAGTGGCAGTTCCCGTTGCTGAGGAATTCGGTGAGGAAAATGTACTCTATATCAGTTCAGGAACGTGGTCACTGATGGGAACAGAGCTGCAGGAAGCAGATTGCAGTGAGGAGAGCAGACAGCACAATCTCACAAACGAAGGCGGTTATCAGTATCGATTCCGTTATCTAAAGAATATCATGGGACTTTGGATGATACAGTCCGTCAAAAAAGAAATCGGCGGCGAACTCGGATTTGGTGAGATCTGTGAGGCGGCATCAAAGTGCAGCATAACATCAATTGTGGATTGCAATGATGACCGTTTTCTTGCACCGGCAAATATGACTGAGGAAGTAAAAGCGGCGTGCAGGGAATCAGGACAGAAAGAGCCGGAGGGAATCGCGGAAGCAGCGGCAGTTATCTACAATAGTCTGGCAAAGTGTTATGCAAATGCCAAAGAGGAGATTGAGGCTATGACTGGCAAAAGCTATGACAGCATTCACATCATAGGCGGCGGTGCTAATGCAGATTACTTAAACCGATTGACAGCAAAGGCAACAGGAAACAAGGTTCTGGCAGGACCAGTAGAGGCGACTGCAATCGGAAATCTTGCGGTGCAGATGATCTCGGACGGGGTGCTTGGCAGCTTGCAAGACGCGAGAAAATGTATCTTGGAGTCGTTTCAGGTTGAAATATATGAGTAATTTGTTTGGGTTGAGCGGATAGTAAATAAACTATAGTTTTGTGGTCAGATTCTATATTGCTTCGTTTTAAATATAAAAAATT
>JAIEEY010000330.1 GCA_029067205.1 Lachnospiraceae bacterium | reverse complement strand
TTTCTGCTCCAACACAAGCCACTGGTATTTGTCGCTTTCTTTGGTAAATATGGTCTGATGTGCATTGGAGTGTGTCTTGCTACGGATATATTTGTCTGTGGTGCTGTAATAGTCCAAAATCTGTTGTTCCTGCTTTTTATTCATGGTCTTTGTCCTCCTGTGATATGAATTGATTGATAGGATTGATTGGTTTCGGTGCTGATATATGGTTTTCTTCCGTTAATTGTCGGGAGATTGGATTGCGGAATATTGTTGTTGGGTATTTCTCTGCTTGTGGGAATAGAGGTTCATTTCATACGATAATTACCGCACGAAAAAAGACTATAACTGTTGCTGCCATAGCCTTTTGAGGATTGAGGAAGTCCCTTTGTTTACTTGTATTTGTTTGTCGCCCCTCCGCACTATCCAACATCTGTTGCACAGATTGTAGCCGGCACATCTTCCCGGTGCATCAACTGGTAAAGCACCTCATACTGCGCTTTGGTATATGCCTTGACCTCATACTGCCAGTTCTCCGGCTTTACGGGAAGGCTCTCATAAGTCCATTTCTTTCGCTGTTCCCCGTAGCTTTCCGGCTGTGCAAGCTCCACCAGATGCCCCACGCACCAGCTCACAAGATAACCGTTTCCCTCCATATATCCGTCTTTACTTTCCACTGCACCGATTACTTCTGAAATACTTCTCGCAACACTTGGTTTTTCCGTTATCACTAACTGCATTTATACGTCCTCCCCATCTTTACTGTCAAAGAAATCGTCCTCTGTATCCTCGTCTTCTTCCTCATCATCGTCATATTCTTCTTCCTCGTCCTCCTCATCATCGTCCTCGTCAAGAAATTCCTCTTTCTTCCCTTTGACTACCTTGAAATAATAACCTCCGCCAATGGCTGCTATCGCTGCAATACCAAGAATAATATAAGTCGCTGCCGGATTTTCTTTTATCGGTTCAGGTTCTTCCACAGCTTCCCCGCTACCTTCCTCCATCGCTTCTTCCTTTTCCTGTTCCCCGTTATTATTGGGCAGTGCGCCCTCTGTCACAGGGATTGCGGACTCCAGCGCAGCAGAATTTTTCGGTAATGTTTCGCTGTTATCCGTTGTCACGTTCAGAAGGTCATTTTCCGTAACTTCTGTCAGGAAATAAACCACTTCATCGTCCCCGTCCCGGTTAATCACAAGATAGAACACTTTTTCCGAAGCGGTCTGGATTGTATAAAATTCTTTCCCCTTCTCGCTCTTTTCACTGTCACTGGAATTTTCCTCTTTCTCCGATGCCGCCGCTTCCGCCATTGCCTGTTTTTTCTGTTCTGCCGGGCTTAATTCAGATATGGTATTACCGTCACTGCCCGTTTTGGTATGCTCCGTTACCTATGCGGTGGCGGAGGAAGGCTTGGTTGCCTGTGCATTGACCGGAAGCTGCTCTGCCGGGTTCTTTTCGCTGCTGTCCTCTACTTCCGTATCAGTGTAATAAGGGTTGGCGGTCTTATAAACCTCGGACATATTCCCGGCATTGTCCATTCTGCACCCTGCGCATGGTGGACTTGGATATGCCCTCCCGCTTGAAAGGCTTCTCCTTATAAAGATTAAACGCTATCCTGACTACTTTTACGCTTCTGCTGGTCTGCCAGCCTTCATGCAGGCACTTTGTTTTTACGTTGCCTGTCTTAAAATCATAAATACTCTTGATATTCTTTCTTCTGTCATCGCTGATACCAAGACAATATGCAAGTGCTTTGTGATACACGTCCTGATACCTGACTTCTTTCAATTTTTCATAGTAGAATTTCTCATGTGCTTCGCTGATAAAAATAATCGCTCTCTCTGCTCCTAACGCTGTACTGCTCATGCTTATTCCTCCATTTCTTATTTTGCTTTTGCTGACCATAACAAAAAAGGACACTTCTCTAAAATTTTCTTTTAGAAAAATGTCCTTATCATACAAAATATTGATTTGGATTTATGAGTACAACTATTCATTAACGCTCATTAGTCTTCGTTATGCGTTGTAAATTAGTTGTAATTCATAAGTTCAAGTACCGCAAATCCTTGATTTTACTGGCTTTTTCAATCGACTGTTCATATTTTCGGAAAATGAATCATTTTCAGTTCCTTTTTGTTTTCTTCTTTTACTGTTTTCCACAAATAATATTTCGGTTTTCCGGATTCCTCATAATCAAGATCATAAATCTCTACTTTTTTCTCTTTGATATCAACAATCCAAAATTCGTCAATTTCCTGTTGACAATACAAATCCATTTTTTCACCGCGATCATATTTTTCGGTTGATGGACTTAAAACCCCCATGACAAAACGCGGCGCATCAATAAAAGTATTTCCTCTGCGCGATCTGGTCCGGCAATTGATCGATGCATCTGGTATGACCGTCTTACTTTCCCCATCTTCTGTTTTGAATCTATATTGTACATTATCAAAAAATACATAACATGTGGTATTTTTTAATTGACTGCGCACAGCAGCAACAAAATTAACAATTACCGTTGAATGCTCTGGCCTTGCACCTGCCATATCCGTTATCTGCAAATTCAAATCCATTTATTCTTCCCCCTATCTGTTTCATTATATCAGACTTTTAGACTATTTCAAGCATCTTGTGAATTTGGCAATTCCAATTCAAACAGGCAGCGATCTATTTAAGATAGCTGCCTGTTTGAATATGCAATCAGTACTTCACCTGGATACTCCCCATATTTGTATCGATTTCAAGTTCTCCGGCGTCACCTTTCTGATGATATTTTGTACCTTCATCGCGGTTGTTGACACGCACACTGCCAAGGTCAGCCGCCAGATCTATATCATATCCGTCAATATTCAGCGCGGAATCGACTTTAACACTCCCCATTGCCGCCGTAATGCTCAAATCGCGGAAGCTGCATTCATCCAACGAAACCTCACCCATATCATTCTTTATTTCCGCCTCATTCAGACTTGTATCACTGGCGGAAATCTCACCCATATTGACATTCAGATCAGCCTCATCAAAGCTGCATTTTTTTAAAGTACAATTTCCCAAATTGCTCAGAAGTTCACATTCTGCAGCGGATATCCCTTCTAATGTAATATTTCCCAGCGCTGTATGCACATCGATCGAATCCATCACTTCCTGTGCCGGTATCGTCAGTGTCAGACTGCACTCCGCATTGTTTACCCCCCATTTCTTATACACTCTCTGCTTTATGGTAAGTGTCCCATTTATTACCTCATACAATGGCTCTAATCCATTCGAGTACTCACAACTCATGTAAAATTCTTCTCCCGCTGTAATTGTCACGTTCATCAAGTCCACATCCACATTGACCACATCAAACGCCTCCAGCCCTGCCCCTGTAGTTGTCCTTCCTCCATGAGCAAATATGTGATAAAATGTGCCGCCAACCACACAACAAACTGTAATTATCGTAATTATGGCAATCCATGCACTTCTCTTCATCCTGCTTCTTCCTCCCGACTTTAAACTCCGCATCTGTTTCGATACTGCTGTTTTCATTTTTCCACTGACAGTTCCTGACTCAGACTACAATGTTCTGATAATCTGCTGTACCAGCGCAGCGATCACCCACACGATCCACGTAATGTGCCAGTCAAAACTCAGAAAGCTCCAGCACAGATAGATACATGTCACTGTCGGCCAATAGACTGACATCATCCGGGACACTGTCTCATTCTTGTAAGCTACCTGCTTCTGTGACGGGACAAAACCGCCTCCTATGGTATCCCGTTTATTCAACGAGAGGATCGCCGTAAAACCTGCGTTCACACCGCCTGCTGCAACAATCAGAAATACCCCGATCGCAACAAGCACGAACATTCCCACCACACCAAAACCGCTGCCCCAGCCAAACAGACTGTCCAGAATAGCGACTGGCAGCACGCTCAGTATACACAAAATGACACCAATCGTGATCATCATCGCGTGCGTCATGCGAAAACTTTCCCTCTGGTTATGCACGTATTCCGCAGTCGCAAAGTCGATATTGCACGCCCGTTCTTTTAAAAATTTCCATTTTCCCATGACAAAACCCGAAAATAAAAACAAGCCGACAGCAGCCGCGATCGATAAAAACATAAAACTGATGGCAAACGCATCCCTGGTACGCCAGCTCCCACCAAAATTCAGCAGGAATCCGCAGCAGCTGATAATGCACAGAAACACGCCGAGCGCAACGGAATAGGCCGAGCGCCTCTTGTCGTGGAGAAAATCCTTGATCTCCGCAAGCGCAAGGGTTCTGATATTACTGTTTGCTCCTCGATTCTCCTGTACCACAACACTTCTGATGCCGAGTTCCTCCGCAAGTTCATCAAGGTTCCCAAACTCGGAGATCACGATGCCGACTGCCTCGTTTTCGCTCTTTCCCTCCCCGATCAGCTCTGTGTATTTGTCCTCCATCATCTGCCACAGCTCATCTTTTGCCTTTTGCACCTCCAATGTATTGGGAAGCCTGGCAAACATTGTCTCCAGATAATTTCTGATCGTCTCCATTCTCTTACACACCTTCCTTAATAAATTTTTCCACTACTTCCTTGGTCAACGTCCACTCCGCACATTTCTCGCGGTAATACTGCCTGCCCTGCTCTGTGATCCTGTAGTATGTCCTGCGTTTTCCGCTGATGGTGACATTTTCGGAAAAGGACTCGACAAAACCGTTTTTTTCCAGCCGGGTAAAGGCGGAATACAGCGTTGTCTCCTTGATCACATACTTTTCTTCCGACAGACTCTTGATCTGTTTCGAAATCTCATATCCATACGACGGCGAATCCCATAACAGATACAGGATCATTGTGTCATTGTACCCGCGTATGATATCGCTGCTGATACTGCCCATGAAATGATCACTCCTTCCTACGACAGACATTACAACGTCTATCGTTGCTACGATTGTCGTAGCATTAAAATATCACAAAATATTTACCCTGTCAATAGGTTTTATCGAAATGTGCATAATCGAGTAGGGGTTGCATTGCGCCCGTGCACAATCGAGTAGGGGTTGCACTTCTCCCCTACTCGCACGCCGGGCACCCGTCAGCGTCAGCTGACATATTTCCTCTGGTGCCCGTGTGCGTAAAAAAGAGCCGGGAACCTGTTTTAGATTCCTGGCTCAGTAATTCTGCACAATTCCCTGGTCTCGCGGTTTCAGTTCTCTGGATTCTCTTTTATGCCGTCTGGTCAAATCTGTTGTGCATGACATCCTCATTGGAAAGATCCTGCAGCATTCCGTTCTGATATCCGATACTCAGGTTCAGGTCCGGAATATTATAGTCACTCCCTGCTGCCCCTGTCAGCCAGAAGTGAAAGTCCAAGCACCATCAAAATAATCATCAAACCCGGAAATACTGCATACCACGGCGCGGAGAACAGATACGTCTGTGACTCCGACAGCATGCTCCCAAGGCTTGCATTGGGCGGCTGCACACCGATTCCCAGATAGCTCATTCCCGCCTCGGCAAGCACTGCATTGTTGAAACCAATCATCACCGAGGACATCAGCACCGGCATCGTATTGGGCAGGATATGCACAAAGATAATCCGCAGCTGTGGAACCCCGGCAAGCCTTGCACTCTTTACATAATCCATCTCCCTGTATTTGATAAATTCCCCTCTCACGATACGCGCAAAACTTGGTATAAATGCAATACCAAGCGCCGCAATGACATTGTATTTTCCCGTGCCGAAAATACTGACAAACACAAGCGCCAGCAAAATACTCGGAAACGCAAACACCACATCGTTGACGCGCATCAGCACCTCGTCAAGCCAGCCGCCGAAATATCCGGTAAACGCACCGATCATCACACCGCTTACCGTACCGATCGCCACGGTAGCCGTCGCAATCACAAACGTGTTGCCCATTCCTTTCAGCACCCTCGAAAAGATATCCCTGCCAAAATTGTCACACCCCATCGGGTGCGCAAGCGACGGCGCTGCAAGTTTCGCAGTGCTGTCCATCCTGGTAATATCATACGGTGAATGGATAAAGCCAATCAAAATCAGCAGCAGCATTACACCTGTTATCCCCATGCCTAATATGAAATTGGGAGTATACTTTTTCTTTTTCATACTAATCCCCCATTCTTACCAAAGTCTGCGAATTTGGCGCAAGCACAAATTTGCCGTGTGAAAAATTTATTTTTCACACTAACCTCCCTATTCCTGAACGCTGATGCGCGGATCGATCAGCTGGTAAATCACATCGACAACAAAATTTGTCACGATCACTACAAAAGCAATCAGTATGATGACCGCTTCCACCACTGGGTAATCCCTGTAGGATATGGAAGTCAAAAGAATGCGCCCTATCCCCGGTATATTAAACACCTGCTCGATAACAATGCTGCCCACAAGCATATCCGCAAGCGTCATGCCCCACAGGGTAATCACAGGTATCATGGCATTGCGCAGTACATGTCTATATAAAACCTTGTTGGTATTGTTTCCTTTGCTATATGCGGTTCTTACATAATCTTTTTTCGCTTCCTCAATGCAGGAGCTCCGCAGTATCTTTACCGACATTGCTATCTTTGGAAGCGCGATCGCGATGCATGGAAAAATAATATATTTGAGAAATCCCCCGAAATCCGTCTCATAGGACACAAAGCCTCCGGGTGTGAAGAGTTTTAAGATCAGCCCAAAGAAATATGTGATCAAAATACCCATAAAAAAATGGGGCACCGACATCACGATCTGATTGACCGCCATGACAATGCGGTCTACCCTTTTTCCACTGTGTTTTGCCGTGTAGATACCGATTGGCAGCGAGACCGCTACCATGACAAAAAAAGAAATGACTGCCATAATGACCGTGATCGGAAGCTTGGACACAATCATGTCCGCAACGGGCATATGATACTTGTATGAAGTGCCAAAATCGCCTGTGACAAAATGCGTCAGCCATTCCAGATACCGTTCCAGAAACGGTCTGTTCAATCCGAGCTGTTCCCGCAGTGCCGCCAGACTTTCCGGTGTGGCATCTGTACCAAGGGCTGCCAGCGCCGCATCCCCCGGTATCATGTCAAAAGCAAGATAGACGAGGAACGAGATACACAAAAGCGTGATGATCATTGCAACCAGCTTTTTCCCAATGTATCTCATGTCCTCGTCTCCTTTTTGTTACTATCTATCTCTCCAATAGTGTACTATCAGAATCACTCACTCATAAAAATATTTAATACTTCACATTCGTTTATGTGGCATTGTATATTTGCAGGATCACTGAACATCTAACTTTGAAAAATCCTGAATATACAGCGGATAGAATGTATAACCCGTGTAGCCTTTCCTGACAGCTACCAGCTCACACATATCTTGAATGTAGACATTTGCAGCCGTCTCGGCAAGGATCGTTTCACATTTCTTGTAAGCCTCTGTAGCCTTGTTATCATCCATCACTGCCTCTGCGGCAAGCGCGTCCGCATAGGCGGCATCGTACTCCTCATTGCCAAAGTTCACGAAATTGTTGTGCGCATCGGAACGGAAACGGCTCAGCATTGCCCCGGCAGTCAGTGTCGATGCGTCCACACCGACAAGAGTCGCCTCAAAATCGCGTCCCTGGTACACATCACTCAGCCAGGTCTCCCACTCGATCAGCTCGATATTGGCAGTGACACCGATCTGTTTCAACTGCTCTGCGACAACCTGCGCGGTGTCCACATGCTGCTGATAGTTAGACGGCACTTTCATCGTAAAGCTGAACCCGTCAGGATAGCCTGCATCTGCCAACAGCTCCTTTGCCTTCTCAATGTCTGTTGTATAAAGGTCATTGAGCTCCTCAACATAATATTTCCCAAAAGCCGGGAACATACTGCTTCCAACTGGAGTTCCTTTTCCCTCCGACACGAAGTCGAGAATCTCCTGCTTGTTGACCGCATAGCATAATGCCTGACGAACTTTTTCATTGTCAAATGGCTCCACTGCATTATTGAGATACATCGCCTGCACCAGGTTCATCGTTCCCTCAAGCACCTCAAATTCATCTCCAAGCTCTGCTGCCTGCACCGTGGAAACCCTCGCTACCAGATCCACTGCACCGCCCTGCAGATTCATGACGATCGAATCTGAATCGGCGAGTACCTTCAATGTGATATCCTTGATGTGCGCCTTCTCTCCCCAGTACTCGTCAAACCGCTCAAGCACTACATTTTCCTGCGGGGAACGCGACACAAATCTGTATGGACCAGTTCCAACCGGATTTGTCTGAAGGTCAGCCACATCAGCCGGAACAATGGCAGCTTCTACGGTTGCTATGATTGCCATGAAGGAGCTGCTTGATTTTTCCAAGGTGATCACGACCGTGCTGTCATCGGGCGTCTCCACGCTCTCGATATTAGAAAACGCCGATATAACGGGTTCTCCCCCATTAAGACCGGCGCAGGTTTCAATCGAATATTTCACGTCCGCTACAGTGACAGGATTTCCGTTGTGGAATTGAACCCCATCTCGCAATGTGAATGTATACACAAGCCCGTCCTCTGACATTGTGTAATCACTTGCTACTGCAGGAACCAGATTGCCCTCGCTGTCCGGCTTATATAAGCCCTCATAGATATTGTAGAGGATTTCCTGTGTACCCGCGCCCTGTGACAGGCTTGGAACCAGACTGTCCAAATCCTGCGGAATACCTATGGTGATGTGTGATGCACCATCCTCCGTCTCATTCGCCCCACCTGTCTCTTCCGATGAAGCATTTGTCTCAGCATTCGCTGCGGTATTTGCCTCGCTGCTGCTTGCGGCAGACGTGTCTGCAATCTGTGTAGAGTCTCCAGCCGTCTTATCACCTGAGCATCCGCCCAGTGCAACAGTCAGTGTAAGCAACATACTCGCAAAAAGAACTTTCACAAACTTTTGTCCTCTTTTCGTCATGTCTTTTACTCCTTTTCATTCTTCAAATATTTAATTGTAATACTGCCACACAAAGTACAGTCGCGCCACCTGGCACGTACCATCTTTTGTGTTCTGTTAAATTCTATAAAAATATCAACAAAAAAGCAAGACATTTTCTTAACAATCTTGTTTTTTATTGTATACAAAATGAAAAAACGCCATGGCAGCGTTTTTCATTTTATTTATACTATATTTCATTCTTACTTATCCAATACTTTTTTCAATTCATCCATAAAGGTGTTAATGTCCTTAAACTCCCTGTACACCGACGCAAACCGGACATACGCCACCGCGTCAAGGTCTTTGAGCTTATTCATGACCAGTTCTCCGATAATGCGGCTGCTGATCTCCTTCTCTCCGCGGTTCAATACATCTGCCTCCACCTCGTCCACCAGCAGTTCAATGCGGTCTGTGCTAACCGGGCGCTTGTGGCATGCACGCAGCACCCCTGTCTCAATCTTTAATCGGTCATATGCCTCCCTGTTATCGTCTTTCTTGACAATGATCAAGGGAATCGCCTCCACCTTTTCATAGGTGGTAAAACGTTTATTGCACACATCACACACGCGCCGCCTGCGTATGGAGCTGTTATCCTCGGCAGGCCTTGAATCAATCACTCTTGTATTTTCATAATTGCAAAACGGACATTTCATATTATTTCCTCCGATTCATTCTCAGTACATTATTACAGTACGCTATCTGCTCATCATTAGAATTTCCATGGCATTGACATTCTCAATATAACACTACTACAGCGCACTCTTTTTTAATCGTCAAGTTTCCCCGTCATACATTTAGTATAATTTAAGTTTCAGCCAATGTCAATCAAATCGTCCTAACAAGGCTTTTTCAGCACTCCTTTATATATCCACGAGAATCAGATCCGGTCCGATCTGCCTGATACAGTTGTACGGTATGGCAATCACCGAGTCATCTGTGAGCATTGACCAGAATCCCTTGCATCCTGGCACAATGATCTTGCAGATACACCCCTTGCACTCATCAATCTCCAGATCGCAGACATGTCCAAGCCGTCTGCAATCCTTAATGCAGATTACTTCTTTTTTGCGCAGTTCCTTGTATGTCACCATAAAAAGTCCCCCTTAAACGTGGTACATTTATTTATTATATGCACCACGCCCAAAAAGGACCCTGTATCAACCTAAACTGCGAACTCAATCTCCGTAATATCCACAATCTCCTCCGCATTCTTGGCAAGCAGCAGCATGTAGCTTCCTGCGTCAACCTTAAAGCTGCGATCTGCCTCGTCATAATATGTAAATGCTTCCCGCTCAAGCATGAGCGTCACTTCCCGCGTCTCACCGGCCTCAAGATAGATCTTCTCAAATGCCTTCAGCTCCTTTGCCGCCTTTTTGACCTTTGGACACTTGTCCGCCACATAGATCTGTGCGACTGTCGCACCAGCGCGGCCACCAATATTGGAGATGTCAAAGCGCACCTTCACACCTTTGCTCTGTGCCGTGTCCTCAATCACTTCTGCGCGAATGCCTGTCATTACAAAGTCTGTGTAGGACAGTCCGTATCCAAACGGAAATGCCGTGGCGACATCATAAGTGTCATAATAACGGTATCCCACAAAGATGTCCTCCCCATAGTTTACCCTGTCACCACCTGGAAATTCCCCAAGTGTCACTGCCGGACAGTCTTTCTCGCTGAATGGGAACGTCTCTGGCAGACGTCCTGACGGATTGATCTCCCCGAACAGAACCTCCGCAAGGGCGATGCCCCCCTCCATACCTGCATACCAGCTGTAAACCAAAGCATGCGCATCATCACGCCAAGCACTCATGTCCACAGGAGAACCGGCCACAAGCGTCACTATTGTATCTGGTCTCACCTTCAGAAGTTCCGATATCAGCCAGTCCTGCCCATATGGAAGCTTCATGTCCGCCCTATCCTGTCCTTCTGTATCATAATCGTGTGTCAGACCACCTACAAAGACAACCGCATCAGCGTTCCCTGCCGCTTCCAACGCTTCCTGCAGGTACTTTTCGTTCATTTCCTTTTGATGTTTTATCTTCTCCTCTGACGCTGCCTGTGTCTCTGGTTCCGGTGATGCCTGTGTCGTCCCGCTGTCCTGATTGAGACTGTCCGCCTGACCATTCTCACTGGCACCAGTGTTCGCCCAGATATTTCCGATATCCTCATTAAAATATCCTGGTTTATACACAACCTCTGCATTTCCACCCAGAAGCATCTGGATACCCATGAGCGGCGTGATCTCGTACAATGCCTTGATCTCGGCGCTTCCGCCTCCAGGAGCATGCTGTCTGTTGGCATTTTCACCGACCACCAGCAGTTTCTTGATCTTTTTCCTGTCAAGCGGAAGAATATTCTTATCATTTTTCAACAACACAATGGACTCCCTTGCCGTCTGCCGCAATACAGCCTTGTCATTATAGTCATTATAACCGCCCGCACACCGCTCTCCGTCGAGCATGTGAAGCTTGTTCATCACATTCAAAATATGGCGGACCTTCCCGTCAATTTTTGCATACGCTGTCTTTTTGTCCACCGCTCCGTCTTCAATCATCTTAATCAGCGGATCAGCCATATAGTACGCATCAAAATCACTGGTGACTGACATCTCTATGTCAAGACCATTCAAGAGGGCTTCTTTCGTATCATGGACACCACCCCAGTCGGATACCGTGATTCCCTCAAAACCCCACTCCTCGCGCAGAATCTTATTCAGCAGTTCATCATGGTGGCAGCAGTGTGTCCCGCGAAGCTTATTGTATGCACCCATAATTCCCTTCGCTTTCCCTTTCCTTACTGCCGCCTCAAATCCCGGAAGGTAAATCTCCCTCAGTGCGCGCTCACTCACTTCCACATCCACGTCAAGACGCCTGGTCTCCTGATTGTTCACTGCAAAGTGCTTGACACATGCTGAGACATCATTTTCTTCAACACCTTGCACAAATGGCACCACCATCTCAGAGACAAGATATGGATCCTCTCCCATATACTCAAAGCCTCGCCCACACAGCGGTGTGCGCATGATGTTGATTCCTGGCGCAAGGATCATGTCCTTGCCGCGTCCCCTCGCCTCCTTGCCAAGCAGTTTTCCCGCCGAGTAGGCAAGTGCCCTGTTCCAGGTTGCCACAAGGGCTGAATTACAGGGAAGGTATGATGTATAATCATAGCTGAGGCCGATATCTTTCCACGCATCGTTTTCAAAGTCCTTCCTGACTCCCCTTGGTCCGTCTGAGGTCTTAAATGGTGGTATTCCCAGTCGTTCTACTCCCTTCGTTGTAAAGAAACCGTTTCCATGGATCATATCTACCTTTTCCTGCAAGGTAAGCTGTGTTATCAGTTTCTCGATCTTTTCTTTTGTCATTGAGTCTTGTCCCCTTTCCCTGTATGAACTGATGTTTTCGATAAACGAATCCTTACAATCGTATTCAAAACAATTGAAAAAATAAACAATATCAGTCCTAGCAGCTGTGACACTGCAATCTGTGTTCCCGGTATCAGAAGCCTGTCCGTCCGGATTCCCTCGATCACAAAACGACCAATGCCATATCCCCCAAGGTAAAACAGACACATCTGTCCATGATACTTTTTCCTCTTGTGATATAAAAGCATAATCGTCAAGATACCCAGGTTCCAGACACTCTCATACAAGAATGTCGGGTGCACTTGTATAAAATTCACATCGCCCATCAAAACCATACCGTCAAGCTGCGACTGCGTGATATCCCAAGGGCGCACTGCATCAACTGGAAGCCGCATGGCAAACAGGGAATCCGTATAACCGCCAAACACTTCCCTGTTGAAAAAGTTCCCCCACCTGCCAAGGATCTGTCCGAGGATCAGTCCGTAGACACCACAATCACCAATCTGATAAGGAGAGAGCCTCTTTATCCTGCTGTATACAAAGAGCGTAGTAAATGCTGCGATCACTGCACCATATATGGCAAGACCTCCCCGCCTGAGATTGAAGATACTCATCAGATCATTTTTGTACTGATCCCAGGAAAAGACCACATAGTAAATCCTTGCCCCGATCACGGAAAAGATGACCGCATAGATGCCAAAATCCCATATAATATCTGTATCCATTCCCTCTGCTTTTGCCATTCGTTCTGCCATCAGCACACCAAGTATGACACCAATGCCGATGATCATTCCATAAAATGCAATCTCAAAGCCAAATACCGAAAAGCTCTTCGGAAGATTTTCCAGATAAATTCCAAGATGCGGAAAGGCGATATCATTTGCTCCCATTGTATCAGGCATATCTCTTTTACCTACCTTTTTCTATAATCATTTTATACATTGAACCGGAAAAGAATCACATCCCCGTCTTTTACCACGTAGTCCTTGCCCTCCAGCCCGACAAGTCCCTTATCCCTCGCCGCTGCCAGCGAGCCGTTTTCCAACAAATCCTTATAATTGACAACTTCAGCACGGATAAATCCGCGTTCAAAATCCGTATGAATCTTCCCGGCAGCCTGCGGTGCTTTCGTTCCAACTCTGATCGTCCACGCGCGGCACTCATCCTCTCCCGCAGTAAGAAAACTAATGAGACCCAACAGGCGGTAGCTCGCCGCGATCAGCTTATCCAATCCAGACTCTTTTAGTCCCAAATCCTCTAAGAACATTGTCTTCTCATCATCGTCAAGCTCCGCAATCTCCTGCTCGATCTGTGCACAGATCACGAAAACCTCAAAGCCCTCCGACACTGCATACTCTCGGACTGCCTTGACACCCGCATTGTCCGAACCGTCATTTGCAAGGTCATCTTCCGCTACATTTGCCGCAAAGATGACTGGCTTATCTGTCAGAAGATTGTATCCATTTCTCCATACGATTTCCTCATCGCCCTCTGTCACAAAACTCTTTGCCAGCTTCCCTTCCTCCAAATGTGCCTTGATGCGCTCGGCAAGAGCGAGCTCCTTTGCCTGAGCCTTGTCATTTTTTGCACCTTTTGACACTTTTGCGATACGTCTTTCCAGAATCTCAATATCAGAAAAAATAAGCTCTAAGTTAATTGTCTCAATATCCCTTAACGGATTGATGCTGCCGTCAACATGGACGATATTGGAATCCTCAAAACACCTCACCACATGAACAATCGCATCAACCTCGCGGATATTTGCCAGAAACTGGTTGCCAAGTCCCTCACCCTTTGAGGCGCCTTTCACAAGTCCTGCGATATCGACAAACTCGATCACTGCTGGCGTCACTTTCTTGGTATGATAAAGCTCACCAAGAAGCTTAATCCGTTCATCTGGCACGGTCACAACACCCACATTCGGATCGATCGTACAAAACGGATAGTTCGCCGATTCTGCACCTGCCTTTGTCAATGAATTAAATAATGTACTCTTTCCTACATTCGGGAGTCCGACGATTCCTAGTTTCATTTTATCTTAATCTCCTTTGGTTTTTCTTACATTTTATAGGGTTTTCGTATCTCATGGCTTTGGTTACGTACCAATTTATGTACCAATTTTTCTAAACTACCTTGAGAGACGCCGCAATTTTTTCAATTTCCTTATGCTTTTCATCTTCTGTCGTGTGAACATACAGATTCATTGTTATACCAATATTAGAATGTCCAAGTATCGTCTGCAATGTCTTTGGCTTCATACCACCCTCGATACATCTGGTGGCAAATGTATGGCGCAATACGTGCATGGAAAATCTTGGAATTCCTATCTTGTCACACTGCTTAAATAACATGGTGTCATACGTACTGTTTTTGACTGGCGTTCCCTTTCTGCACAGGAAAACATATTCTGACCATTCCATTGGAATTACTTTGACCTCAAGATTCTTCTGCTTTTGCCTCCGCAGCATATCTATTGCTTCATCTGTCAATGGAATCGACCGATACCCCGATTTACTCTTAGGCTCCCCAACTCTCCATTCTCCGGTAGAGTGACGATATTCCATAGAGCGGCTGATCGTCAGGGTTCGGTTATCAAAATCAATATCTGACCATTTCAATCCTACAAGTTCTCCTGTCCTAAGCCCTGTCTGCAACAAAAATTTATATTGGTACTCGTATGTATTTCCTACAATGCCCCTTACAAACCTTTTCTGCTGCTCTAACGTCAGTGCTTCCTTCTTCTGTGTAGGCTTTCCAATATTAGATTTTACCATTCCATTACAAGGATTTTTCATAATCACATCATTTTGATATGCATAATCAAGCATATTAAACAATGTTATCCTTGCCTGATAAATAGTAGATGTACGATACCCTTCGTCAGCCATCCGATTCATAATTAATTGACATTGAATCGGTTTTACTTCTGACAAAATCTGTTTTCCAATCACAGGATCGATATTACGCTCATAACGCTCTGTATAATTTCTTACCGTGTTCGGGCGTACAGTCCTCTTCTTCATGCTAATCCAATAGTCAAACCATGCCTTCACCGTCATTTCTTCTGGAAAATTTAGATTGCTATGCTCGTCCTGATACTGTGAATCTGCAAGCCACTGCCTACACTCTTGTAGTTTACGGAATAATTTCTGTTTTCGTTGTCCATATTTGGTAGTAAATCTACCAACATAGAACCCGTCAGACCTTTGGCTTATTCCAACACCAAGTTCCTTTCCTTTTAAGTCTTTTCCCATAGTAAAAGCTCCTTTCAAAAAAGAGCCTTAACACCTATGACAGTATAGCATATCAAGGCTCAAAAGTAAATCATTGGATTTCTATATTTCCATTGTGCGGCTTAGAAAAAGCTCAAATTCTCTACGTTTTACAAGTTTCTTTTTCCCCACATATAATACAAAGCTACAGTTTGGTTTCTTCAACAGTGCTTCCAGTCTATTGATTCCTATATTGGAATATTCTGCGGCTTCTTTAATCGTCAAATTGGCTTTCTCCCAGATTGGCACTTCTTTCATAAATTTCCTCCTTATAAACACGAAAAGGACAGCCCAGACCTTTCCCATAGGTCTGTAACTGCCCTTGCGCTGTGTAATAGCAAAATGCTACGGTTAATATTGAGTGCTGTCAGCACTTTCTTTTAACAAAAATCCCAAAAACTTTCTGCAAACAGTTGGGAAGAATTGCAGAATCATATGCGGGATTATGTATTCAGTTTTTAGATGACCACTGCCCACAAGAATATTAACAATTTCCATTCTGCGGTCTGCAGCGGTCTTTTAGTTTCCTCCTTTTCCACCCCTTATCATAGTAAAGGGTAATGGTGCAAAAATCCTTCCTATTTTAAAAATTTTTTCAGAAATATTTCAGTCAATACGGGTGCGAAAACCCGTATTGGTTTTGGAACCGTCTGCTTATGCAAACTAAAACCATTTACATTCCATTTCTGGAATAGCAAGCACTGCCTGTGTCATGACACAGAGCAAAATAGCAAGCACTGCCTGTGGACGTCCACGGGCAGAATTTTCACAGATTTTTCCCTGCAGAACATCTGCGAAAATTGACTTGCATAAGGGGAACCCCCTAACCCCTTTTTAAGAAAATACTTGCTTATAAAAAAAAAGTGTACCACATTGGAAAATTTCCACTACGATACACTTTATAGGTCTGAAAACACTTCTTATGGCATCAATTTTTCTGATAGCAGCAACTTCCATAATTATTTTCCTGCGTTCTGCTGAGTTGTTTGTTTCTTATTAAATCGCTTTTTCTTAATTCGTAATTTAGAAAAATCAGAATTGTAAAAATTAATTGCCGCAACAAGCTCCTTCTTCATACCAGAATTCCAGAGTTTTAATTCAGAAAAAACAACTACTCGATATAACTC
>JAIEEY010000033.1 GCA_029067205.1 Lachnospiraceae bacterium | reverse complement strand
AGAGGTGTATAAGAGCCAGAAGGAGAACATCATGAAGAATAAGAAATTGGCAGCATTTAAACAGAGCATACCGCTTTATGTATTGCTTCTGCCCTCTGCGATATTGCTTTTTTGTTTTGCATATCTGCCGCTTGGAGGGCTGGTTATTGCATTTAAGAAGTATTCACCTGCGCTTGGAATCATGAAAAGTCCTTGGGTCGGGATGGATAATTTCACTCAGTTTTTCCGTTCCTATCAGTTTCCGATAACAATAAAAAATACCTTGATTCTAAGTGTGTATGGTCTTTTGATCGGAACGCCGCTTCCAATTGCACTGGCTTTGATGTGTAACCAGATGAAAACCAAAATGTTTAAGAAAGTGTTTCAGGTGATTACGTACCTGCCCCATTTTATTTCAACTATGGTTATGTGCGGATTAATTTTGATCATCCTGTCGCCCAGCAGTGGACTTCTTGCGAATATTTTCGGGCTGTTCGGGATAGAATTTCCGAATTTAATGGCAGATGCAGGGGCATTTAAACATGTTTATGTCTGGAGCGATGTCTGGCAGCATTTGGGATGGAACAGTATTATCTATCTTGCGGCTCTATCCGGCATCGATCCGACGTACTACGAGGCAGCTACGATTGATGGGGCAAGCACCATGCAGAAAATTCGGTTTATTGATTTGCCGTTGATTATGCCTACAGTCGTTATCCTGCTGATCATGAGTGCAGGTAATATTCTCGGAATCGGGTTTGAAAAGGTATACCTGCTCCAGAATACGTTGAACCTTACATCGAGTGAAATCATTTCTACATATGTTTACAAGATGGGACTTCAGAGTGGCCAGTACAGTCTGTCTACAGCAATCGGACTCTTTAATACGTTTGTGAATGTGGCTATTTTGCTTGTCATTAATTATATAGCAAAGAAAAAGGCAGATACCAGTTTGTTTTAGGAGATGATGAAATGAAAAAAAAGAAATTATTTACGCAGGATAAGATTGTTAACGTACTTTTTTACTTGATTGCCGTTATTATGATCATCATGGTCATTTATCCGTTGTGGTTCGTTATCATTGCATCTTTCAGCAGTCCGGCAGATGTTGCAAATGGTGAGGTATGGCTGTGGCCTAAAAAATTGGATCTGTCGGGATATCAGGAGCTGTTCAAACAGAGTCAGCTTTGGATCAGTTACCGCAACACGATTGTCTATACCGCGGTAGGAACATTGATCGCGCTTATTGTTAACGTTCCGGCGGGATATGCTATGTCAAGAAAGGATCTGCTGGGAAAAAAATGGATTAATATTTTTTATGTCATTCCAATGTTTGTGAGTGGTGGATTGATTCCGACTTACTTTGTTGTGAAGGCTTTTGGATTATTGGATTCTTTCTGGGTTATGGTACTTCCGTTTTCCGTTTCAACCTACAATATCATTGTAGCGAGGACATTCTTTAAATCCACACTTCCCGAATCACTATGGGAGGCAGCACAGATTGACGGTTGTGGGACGATACGCTATTTCGTTCAGTTTGCAGTTCCCCTGTCAAAGGCTGTACTTGCAGTAATCGGTTTGTGGACAGCGGTCGGGTTATGGAATTCCTGGTTTAATGCATTGATATATATACAGAATGATGCACTGCAGCCATTACAGCTTTTGCTTAGAAGAATATTGATTGCCAATCAGTCACTTCTTGGAGCCGCGACGGGGTCAATGGCCCAGGAGTTAAGGCAGCTCTCAGATATGATGAAATATGCTTCTATTGTAATTTCAACACTGCCAATCATGTGTTTATACCCATTCTTGCAGAAGTATTTTAATCAGGGGGTTATGATTGGTGCGGTGAAGGAATAAATCAATTCAAACAAAATAAGGAGGAAAAAATTATGAGCAAAAAGAAAGTTATTGCGCTGTTGACGATGGTATTCACTTTGACAGCCGTATCGTTGACAGGGTGTGGCGGCTCTAATCAGACGCCATCGGGGGGAACTTCATCAACGGGGACAGGATCAGATAATGCTGCAGGCAATGCAGATTCGTCTGGGAACAGCGAGAGCGCAGGCGGTTTTAAGGTGGCAACTGTCCGCTGGGCAGACTGGGGAGAGGACTATCATACAGGATTTCCAGATGCAGCAGCAAAGGAGGCCGGAGTTGAAATTACATGGGATACAATATTAAATGCGGACTGGGGTGACAGAAAAGCAGTACTGTTAGCCAGCGGCGATCTGCCAGATGCATTTATGGGTTCTATCTGTTTTGGGGAAACGGATATTCTGACAAATATTGGAACCTTTATAGCCCTGGATGACTATATTGATGAATATATGCCTAATTTCAAGAGCATTATGGAATCAGATCCGACTATGAAAGCATTGGCGACTTCAGCGGATGGTCATATTTACGGGCTTCCGTCTAAAAAGCCCTGCAGACCGATCGTGTCAAACCAGATGTTTATCAATCAGACATGGTTAGACAATCTGGGACTTTCCATGCCGACTACATATGAAGAGTTTGTAGAGGTGCTGAGGGCATTCAAAGAGCAGGATGCGAACGGCAATGGTGATCCAAATGATGAGATTCCTTTTGGTGAGGGATATGCGGATTCTGTTATGTTTTTCTGTCTGCCATTTGGAACCACTCTTGGAGCGGATAACACTTACAGCATGACTGTAAAAGATGGTTCACCTGTTTATCTCCCTACTTCTGAGATGTATAAACAGGGTGTACAGTGGATGAATCAGTGCTATACAGAAGGGCTTATTGACAAGGAGCTGTTTACACAGGATGACTCCATGAGGGATGCAAAATTAATGAACGAAATACCACTTGTAGGTGTAGCAGCCGGGTGGACAGCAGATGCAACATTTGGTGCAAACGCTGATCAGTATGTTGCGCTGCCGGCATTGAAAGGACCAGATGGGAAGCAGTATATTTCTGCTGATCCTGAACATTGGAACTATTCCAGATATGAGTTTGTAGTAACTTCCTCCTGTGAAGACCCTGGAAAATTGTTGTCATGGGTTGACAAGTTCTACACAGAAGATGCGTCCATTCAGAATTTTTATGGTTCCTTTGGCGTTGGAGTGGAAAAGGATGAGTCGGCTGGTACTTATACAGTGCTTGAGCCCAGGGATGGGATGTCGGCCGATACTTATGCATGGGTATACTCCCTTCGTGACTTTGGACCTAAGTATGTGAATGATGGCTTTAATGACAAAGTAAATTATGCAGTAGAAAATGGCGATGCTGCCAAGATGGCATTAGATGAAGGCATGAAGCAGTATGCAACGGAAGCTTATCCGAATGTGAGCTATACGGCAGATCAATTGAATACATTAGGTACGTTATTCTCAGATATCTCTTCTTATGTATCCGTTAATCAGGCGACATGGGTAACGGAAGGCGGAATTGAAAATGACTGGGAGGGATATTTAGCGACATTGGACCAGATGGGATTCCAGGACTTCATCAAAATTCAGAATGATGCCTACAATACTTACAAGTCAAACCAGTAAGGAAATGATGCTATGAAAAACAGCAGGTGGTTTTTTGAAACCACCCTGCTGTAACACAAAATGGAGGATTATACTTGTGCATAAAAAAAAATTGAAAGCGTTAATAATTGCATTGGCCATGACAACTGTTTCTTTAACAGGCTGTGGAAATAATACTTCAGAGCTGTCGTCGGGGAATGTAACAAACAATGAGACGACAACAGGAGAGGCAGCAAAAACGGAACAAACCAACACGGCAGGGAATGCAAATGAAAACAGCGGAGACAAACCAGTGTATGAGGTAGCAACTGTCCGCTGGTCTGATTGGGGAGAGGATTATCATACGGGATTTCCCGATGCAGCGGCAGCAGAAGCTGGAGTTGAGGTTCAGTGGAACACCATCCTGTTTTCAGATTGGGGAGACCGAAAAGCAGTGCTTTTAGCAGGAGGAGATTTGCCTGATGCATTTATGGGGGATATCTGTTTTACTGAAGCTGATGTTTTAACAAATGTAGGAACCTTTATTCCTTTAGAAGATTATATAGACGAATATATGCCAAACTTAAAGGCAATTTTGGATTCTGACCCGAAGATGAAGGCAATTGCCACTTCAGCAGATGGCCATATTTATGGTCTGCCCAAAAAAGATCCCTGTGGAGTTACGATCTATAACCAGTTGTTTATTAATCAGACGTGGTTAGATAACCTTGGACTTGATCTTCCAACGACTTGGGAAGAGTTTGAGGATGTATTAAGGGCATTTAAAGAGCAGGATGCAAATGGTAATGGGGATTTGAATGATGAAATACCTTATGGAGAAGGCTATGCGGACCCGGTAATGTTTTTCTGCCTGCCTTTCGGAACAACGTTAGGTACTGATGGAACATATACTATGACAATTAAAGATGGAAAACCTGTTTATCTGCCAACGTCACAGGAATATAAAGACGGAATAGCATGGATGCACAAGTGCTATGCGGACGGGTTGATTGATGCAGAACTCTTTACACAGGACGATTCTATGAGAGATGCAAAACTGATGAACGACACGCCGATTATCGGTGTGGCAGCAGGTTGGACGGCTGATTCTACTTTTGGTCCAAACGCAGATCAGTATGTGGCATTGCCGGCGTTGAAGGGACCTGATGGGGAATGTTATATTTCTGCTGATCCGGATCATGCAAACTTTGCAAGATGCCAGTTTATGATTACATCTTCCTGTGAAAATCCCGGACCGTTATTGTCCTGGGCCGATAAATTCTATACGGTAGATGCTTCTATTCAGAATATGTATGGTTCATTTGGTGTCGGTGTAGAAAAGGACGAATCAACAGGTATGTATACTGTGCTGGCACCGAGAGATGGAATGTCGGCAGATACATATGCATGGGTGTATTCGCTTCGCAGCTATGGACCCAAATACGGTCCGGATGGTTTCAATGAGAAACTTATTTTTGAAGAACCAGGTGGAGATGCTTCTAAAATAGAGTTGGACAAGGCGATGAGGCAGTATGCAAAGGAAGCCTATCCAAATGTAAGTTATACAGTAGATCAGCTCAATACGTTATCGACACTGTATACGGATATCCTTTCCTATGTATCTGTTAATCAGGCGACATGGGTAACAGAAGGCGGCATTGAACAACAGTGGGATGGGTATCTGGAGCAATTAGATAGGATGGGCTATCAGGACTTCATTAAGATTCAGAATGATGCTTACGATACTTACAAAGCAAATGAATAAGTGATGAACACAGTGGCAGAACGGTTCTTCGAACTATTCTGCCACTACATAGAAGTGATGTGTATTTATGAATAAGCTATGGACATTTTAAGATTGTATCAATGATTTTTACTGCAAAAATGTCTGTAGCTTATTTTTAAAAGTGAAGAAAGGAAAATGAGTTATGAGAGGAAAGCACCAAAAAACAGTAAAAGTTGTTCTGATTGCTGCAGTGTTTTTAGTGATAGCAGGAATAGCAGTAATTGATCAGACAGGAATCATCGGCACAAAACAGAAGCTGGTTTTGTATCCCGGACCGGAAACCCTGGAGGACGCTTCCGAAGAGGATTTGGCGGCAGCATCAGAAGCTGACAGGGATATTACATTAAAGCACTGTGTGGATACCAGCATTAAAGTAAACGGGCTGGATTGCTATGTCTATGATACCAATGTCAATCATAGCCGGTCATGGACTAGCGATTACCTGCCGAAGCTGTCCCGTACACCAATCACATATTTTGATTTTGAGGGCAGGGCGGATATTGAGATTACTGTTCCCGGACAAGATTTGGAGAAGGTGACAGTCAGCCCGCTCAGTTATGGGATTGAGCCAAAAATTGATAAGGAAAATCACACTGTCTCTTTCTCTGTCAAAGAACCGGATACATATACAGTACAGTTTAATGACTCACCGGAACGGGCAGTTCACATTTTTGCAAATCCATTAGAGACGGAAGTGCCGGACTTTGAGGATGAGAATGTAATTTATGTAGAACCGGGTGAATGGGATATGAATAGAATCCACCTGCAAGACGGGCAGACTCTCTATATTGCAGGCGGTGCAGTCGTTCATGGGACGGTTCAGGCAGAGGGAAAAGATAATATTACCGTTATGGGAAGAGGCATTATTGATGGTTCCAAACTGCCCGGATGGAGGGGACGTGCCTCGTTTGTGCCATTGGAGTTTAATGCCTGCAAAAATGTAAAAATACAGGATGTTCTTGTACTCAATTCGAATGCATGGGTTTGTCAGGGGTTTGAAACAGAAGATTTGGTAATTGACGGGTTGAAGATCATATCCTGCAGACCAAACAGTGACGGCATTACATTACAGTCCTGCCGGAATGTGGAGGTAAAGAACGGATTTGTACGGAGCTGGGATGATTCCCTTGTGGTTAAGAATTATTATCGGAATTCAAGCAATATCCAATTCTCCAATATGCAGATTTGGACGGATTTCGCACAGTCTATGGAAATAGGATACGAAACAAATAAGGGGAAAATGGAGGATTCTTCCATTCAGGATATTACTTTTACTGATATCTATGTACTCCACAACTTCCATAAGCCGGTTATTTCCGTACATAATGCAGATGATGCAGTGGTGTCGGATGTCATTTTTCGGAATATTACGGTTGAGGATGCACAAATGGGAAGCGGTGATGGAGATCAGATGCCGTATTTGATTGATTTGCACATTGCAGAAAACGGAAGCTGGTCATCCACGAAAGAACGTGGAACGATCCATAATATTACGATTGATAATGTAAAAGTTCTTTCGGGGAGATTTTGCAGTTCACGCATCAAAGGATTTGATGAAAACCACAAGATTACGGATATTACAATTTCAAATCTGGAAATTTTAGGGGAGCGGATCGAGGATGCACAAACAGGAAAATTTACAATAGATGATGCCACGACAGAACGCATTACATTTGAGTAAATAATTTTTCCTGGACTCTAGGATCTGGTAAAGGGACAGAGTTGTTATTTGAACATTTTTCGGAGATAAAAGGAGAGATTGGGATGAAAGACTGGATACTGGAAAAGGATGGTTATGACAAAAACGAAATTGCAACAAACGGAAACAGGTTCTTTTGTGGAAATGGGTACATGGGGATCAGAGGTACGCTGGAAGAGTATGAGAAAGAGCAGCTGCCGGCAATCAATCTTGGCGGTATTTACGACAAGGTGGGGGATGGCTGGAGAGAGCCGTTAAACGCACCCAATCCTTTATTTACAAAAGTGATTGTAAACGGTGAAGAGCTTAGCCTTCCCGGACGAAGCGCAAAAAATCATGTGCATCAGGTGGATTACCGGCACGGCCTGGTGCGCAGGGAGACGAAATTTCAGACTCAGTGTGGTCAGATGACGATTACTTCGGAGCGATTCGCCCATATGGGGAAAAAACATATGATCTGTATGCAGTTATTCGTTATGGCGGATTTTCATGCAGATATTGAACTGCAAACAGGAATTGATGGAGAAGTATGGGATATTAACGGACCACATTATGATGAGATTCTGACAAAGGCAGAGGGTGGCATGCTGCTGATGGAAGCTGTGACACATGAAAGCCGGGACAGGGTAGCGGTGGTAGAGTACATCAAAAAAGATGACGGGATGAAGCAATTGTGTGTTGAAACACAAAACAGGTGTCTGCGTAAAATTTATTTTTCAGTGGAACCTAATAAACCAGTGGTCATAGAGAAGTCAGCGGCAATCTTTACAAGCAAGGATGGAAAGGAACCGTTAGCGCAGGCGAAGGAAGCAATAAGGGAAGAAGTGAAATCCGGGTATGTCTGCTTGAAAAGGGAACAGATCCAGTGCTGGGAAAAGTTATGGGAAACAAGCGAAGTTGAGATAGACGGGGATCAGGAGGCTGAGGAAGCTCTGAATTATTCCTTATATCATTTACTCAGTATTGCGCCTTTCCATGCGGAAAGTCTGTCAATTCCCGCGAGAGGATTGTCTGGTCAGACCTATAAGGGGGCTGTTTTTTGGGATACGGAGATGTTTATGCTTGATTTTTTCCTGAATTGCCAGCCCGGGGTGGCAAGAACGCTGCTGCGGTACCGGATTGATACATTGTCAGGAGCGCAGAAAAAAGCTGCACAGTATGGGTATCAGGGAGCCTTTTATGCGTGGGAGTCACAGGAGGGTGGTTTCGATGCGTGCAGTGACTACAATGTGACAGATGTATTTACGGGACGTCCTATGAGAACCTATTTTAAGGACAAGCAGATACATATTTCGGCGGCAATCGTATATGGGCTCGTAAAATATCTGGAACGGACAGGGGATAAGGAACTGCTTTACACAGGCGGTGCTAAAGTCATATTGGAATGTGCGAAATTTTATGATTCCATGCTGCTTTGCAAAGCGCACACAGAGTTATATGAGCTGCGGGATGTAATCGGTCCGGACGAGTATCATGAGCGTGTGAATAATAACGGATACACTAACCGCATGGCAAAATTTGTCTTTGAGGAAGCCTGCAATATATTGAATGACAGTGAGGCAGATGAAAAACTTTTGCAGGAAGTGCAGGAGTACAAAAAACAGGGATTTGTTGAACGATTCAAAGAAGATGCGGAGAAATTATATATTCCCAAGCCGGATCAGGACGGTATCGTAGCACAGTTTGACGGGTACCGTGATTTGGAGGATACCACGGTGAATGCGGTGCGAAACAGGCTTCTGAACGAAAGGGAATATTGGGGCGGAGCATATGGTGTGGCATCAGACACCCAGATCATCAAGCAGGCAGACGTGATTACCTGGATGGTCATGTTTCCGGAAGATTTTACGGAGGAACAAAAATGGCATAACTGGAAATATTACGAGCCGCGGACGGAGCATGGTTCCTCGCTTAGCGCCTGTATGTACAGTATTCTTGCCTGTGTCTGCGGACACCAGGAAGAAGCGTATCCCTTTTTCAGAAAATCCGCAGAGGCAGATAAAAAGGGAGGCGGAAAGGAATGGGCAGGAGATATTTATATTGGCGGCACTCACCCGGCAGCAGCAGGCGGGGCTTATATGACAGCCATTTTTGGCTTTGGCGGGGTTCGTGTGAAAGGTGGGAAAATTACTGCACAGCCCAGACTGCCTAAGACATGGAAGAAATTAAAATTCAGGATGATATATAGAAAAGAGGTTTATGAGATTACGGCAACAAAAAGCGGTGTAACGATTGACAAGATAGCATAGGGGATGCAGAAGGAATAGATGAAATGAAAGGTGTTATTTTTGATTTAGATGGCGTGCTGGTTTCTACGGATGAATTGCATTATAAGGCATGGAAGAAGCTGGCAGAAGAATTAGGGATCACTGATTTTACGAAGGAAGATGATGAAAAGCAGCGTGGCGTCAGCCGCATGGAATCTTTAGAAGTGGTTCTGGGCAAGGGCACTGTGGCGTATACACAGGAAGAAAAGGAAGCGTTGGCAGAACAGAAAAATACATATTATAAAGAATTCCTGCAGGAACTGACACAGGATGCGGTATTGCCCGGTGTATTTGAAAATTTGAAGTTCTTACGGGAAAGAGGGATTCTGATCGGTGTTGGTTCCGTGAGTAAAAATACACCGATGATCCTGGAGAAAACAGGGTTAAAGACGTATATTGATAAAGTAAGCTGTGGTCTGGATATTACAAAATCCAAGCCAGATCCGGAAGTATTTCTGGTAGCTGCACAGAAGCTGGGGCTTTCTAATGAAGAATGTCTGGTAGTTGAAGATTCGGCAGCTGGTATTGTGGCAGCTAAGGCAGCAGGAATGAAATCGTTGGGAGTAGGCCCTTATTATCAGGAACTTGGGGCAACTTATCAGGCACGCGGATTAAACGAAGTGACAGAATGGGACAGGATGCTGGCATAAAAAATAAGTCCGGTATCAACGGACAGATGGAGGTTTGAGATGAAAACATATCTTTATGGTGGGCCGGAGTCTTTAAAAGATGCTACGGCAGATGACAAGGCAGCGGCATCAGAAAGCGAACGGGATTTTGCATTAAAACATTGTGTGGATATCCGCATTAAGATCAATGGACAAGAGTGTTATGTGTATGATACTAATGTAAATCATAGCAGGAGTTGGGATGAAAACTTCATGCCGTTAATATCACGCACACCGATTGCCTGCTTTGACTTTGAGGAAAAGGCAGATATAGAAATTGTGATTATGGGGCAGATGCCGGATCAGGTATCTGTACACCCATTAAGTTACGGTATAGCACCAGCTGTAGACAAGGCGCAAAAGATTATTTCCTTTTCGATCAAACAGCCGGATACTTACACGGTCATACTGAATGACTCGCCGGAACGTGCAATTCATATTTTTGCCAATGTATTAGAGACAGGGATACCGGATTCAGAAGATAAAAATGTAGTGTATTATGGTCCGGGTGAATGGAATGTGGGAACGATTGCAATGCAGAGCGGACAGACCATTTACATATCGGGCGGTGCTGTGCTGCATGGAACAATATATGCAGATCATGTGGAGAATGTAACCGTGATTGGACGGGGTATTTTGGATGGTTCTATCTATGAAGGCTGGAAAGGCCAGTCTGATGCGGCGCGCGTGCCTCTGCAGTTTGATCATTGTAAAAACGTAGTTGTAAAGGACATACTGGTCTTAAATTCGAATGCATGGGTGTGTCAGGGATATGATACAACTGACATGCAGATCAGTGGATTGAAGATTATCTCCTGCAGGCCAAATGGAGACGGGATTACGCTGCAGTCATGCAAAAGAGTCGAAGTAAAGCATTGCTTTGTCAGAAGCTGGGATGATTCCCTTGTGATCAAAAACTATTTGGGCAGCTCTGAACAGATACATTTTTCTGATATACAGTTGTGGACAGATTTTGCACAATCCATGGAGATAGGCTATGAGACAAATAAAGGATGCATGGAAAATTCCGTGATCAGGGATATCCATTTTAAAGATATCTGTGTGCTGCATAATTTTCATAAACCTGTGATTTCTATACATAATGCAGATGAGGCATTGGTAGAAGATGTAATCTACGAGAATATCGTGGTGGAAGATGCACAGATGGGAAGCGGGGATGGTGCGGTTATGCCTTATCTGCTTGATTTTGTAATATCGGGCACTTTAGGATGGGCAACTACAGAAAAACGCGGTAGCATCAGGAACATACAGTTAGAAAATGTGAATGTCATGAGCGGAAAATTCTGCGGTTCCCGCATTGCCGGTTTTGATGAGGAACATCTGGTGTCGCAGGTGACGATTGCGGGATTGGAGATATTAGGAGAGACAGTCACAGATCCAGGAACCGGAAAATTTGAAATTGATGAAATGACAACGAAAGATATTATGTTTCGATAGATTTTGTAAGAGGAGGAGAAGTATGGAACAGTGGTTAGAAAGTGTTTATAGCGACGGGACGGAGTGCTTTGTCAGCAATCCGCAGCCGGAAATTTTTGAAACAGTTACGGTTTGGATTCGGATGTATGAGGATGCACCGGTAAATCATGTGTTTTTGAGAACCGTTCCCAATGGGGCGGAACGGCTGATCAAGGCGGAGAAGAAAAAAGTAAAAAACGGACTTGCATACTATGCTGCTGAATTGGAAATAACGGAAAGCCGGATGCAGTATCATTTTTATCTGGTGTGTGACAAAGTAATTTACTATTATAATCAAAAGGAAATCACGACCCACATTCCTGATCATACCTACGATTTTGTGCTATTGGCAGAATACAGGCAGCCCTCATGGGTGAAGAATGCAGTTTTTTACCAGATATTTCCGGAACGATTCTGCAACGGCAATCCTGACAATGATGTCAAAGATGGTGAGTATCAATATAATGGATATGAGACAATACAGGTAAAAGAGTGGGAAAGCATTCCGATGCCGTTTGAAAAAGGTCATGCGTTAGACTTTTTCGGTGGGGATTTGGAAGGAGTACGGCAAAAAATCCCTTATTTAAAAGAACTGGGAGTCACAGCAGTATATCTGAATCCGATTTTCTGCGCACCATCGCTACATAAATATGACTGCATTGATTATTTTCATGTGGATCAACATTTCGGCGGTGATGAAGCGTTGGCGGAATTGTC
>JAIEEY010000329.1 GCA_029067205.1 Lachnospiraceae bacterium | reverse complement strand
TTCAGTTGCAGTTGTCATGTTATTAATATAGCACCTTTAATGATTATGCACAAGTTATTTATCGCCAGTTCCTTAGTAGTTGTATCCACTCATACCTTTTTCCATAACAACATATTATCCGCAATCTCCGTTACCAACTTACCAGAATTTTTAAGCCATGAAAGGTATGACTTTATTGTACTTCCTAACAGTGCATACTGCTCATAATTCATTACAAGATTGTATTGAGTGAAAACCTGCTGCAAAATTGTTTCAAAATTCATTGGCTTTTCACATAGGTCAATCAAAAATTCAGCATTTTCATAAACCTTTGATATGTTATATTGCACCAACTGCCGAATATCCTCTGTTGGCTTTGCATGAGCTGGAATAAACATCTTTGCCTGCATCTTCCCTACCTGCTCCAAAGTATGCAGATATGCCTCTACATCATATATAAACGTAAATTTATATTTATCCAATGTTTCTTTACTGTTTAGACAATCTGCTATAAAAGCTACTCCGTCTGGTGTCCTAATCCCGATCATATCAAAAAAATGCCCCGGTAAATCAATCACAGCAAGACTTTTGGGGAAATCAGCATCGGAAATTTCCGTAACCTCACTCGGTTTCGCCATAAGAAACTTGTGTTGCAATTCTTTGAGAGGAAATCCACCAAACAAAAAAGCAGGTTCCAAAACAGGATATTGTGTAAAAGCCGCCTCTATGCCCCGGCTAAACACTTTACAGCCTGTCTGCTTTTGCAAATACTGATTTCCACCAATATGATCAGCATTGGAGTGTGTGTTAATAATGGCTTTTAACGTCCAACCATTTGTTTCCAAAATCTGTCTGATTTTCCTTCCAGCGTCCTTGTCGTTGCCACTGTCAATCAGATATGCCTCTGTTCCGTTTTCCACATAGACACCTATTTTTGCCGGAGACTCAATATAATAGCTTTGTTCTCCTACTTTTATCAACTCATACATTTTCTTCTGCTCCTCTTGATATTTTCTGCTCTACGGCTATGAGGGTATCTCTTTCTAATTCCAAAGGCATTGAGCCAACATTATCATACACGGTACAGCAATCGCAAACCTTTACGTCTGTACCTGTAAGATTTTTCATCTTAACAGCACATAATGCCCTGCAATCATCTTTCCTGTCATAATTTTTGCTGCCAATCCATGTAGCTAACAGGCACTTATCTCTAATATCATCCGCAATTTCAGCACCGACACAGCGCCCCGGACACTCCTGAACCGTCCCCGGCAGTCTTATATACATACCATTATGCATCTGCTGGCATTTTGCCGCCCCCGCATAGCCAGAAATTCCTTCTTTTTTTAGTGTATCTAAATCAGTTATTCCCATGTTGATAGCAGATACATAAATATCTGAATAGAAATCTGCCAGCCATTTAACATATCTTTCCTCCCGTGTCAAGGTATTATTTTCATCATACCGGGAAATCAGTTCTTTGTTCGTTTCAAATTGTCCCAAAAGCCATTCTAATTCATCTGTTCCTTTTCCACTAACCATAGTGGGAATAGTAATCACGGTTATATTTCTGTGCATAGCCCATTCATACATTACCACTGTTTCATCGCTAACTTCTGGCGTCACCGGAGCAGCAACGAGGGCTAATCTTTTTCCCTTTGCAGGATCATTGAAACCATATTTTATAAGAAGTTTCAATGCATAATCCCTTTTCTCCGTATAGCTTGTAACTCCTCCATCTTTTCCACAGCCCACCATACGATCCTGAATTTCCGGCACAAAGGAATTTCCACCTAATAATATACTTACATTTTCGTATTCAGATAGCTTACGAACCAATTCTTCTGCCGTTTCAATGCCCTCATATCCGCAATCTTTGGCAATCTTATCATCTCCTAACGCCGTGCCTTTCGTGAAAATACCAATCTTGATCTCCATTTGCCGCAAATCATCTAAGATATTGAACAGATCAGGAATTTTAAATATCTCACCAATCCCAAGAAACTTAACAGACTCCAGTCCTATTTTCTTAGCGTCCAGCAAGACCTGCTTCATATCAGACCATTTTAACAGCTTGTGTCCATCAAGAATTTTTCTTACATAAAAATCATCTTCCTGATTAAAACAATGAGGACAACGCTGTGTACAGGTAGTTCGATACATTCCTGCAAACTCTCTTTTGAGTGCATCCATGTCAATTACATCATTCTGCCCTCTAAACTCACCTTATTCAAAGCGTTTCTTCAATGTATTCATTGCATCAATCGCATTATCTGATGCCAACTCAATATCTAACGTCCTTAAACGCTTTATCTTGTATACATTACCGGAAATATGACAGACTTTATCCAGTAGACCATATTCTTTCAGCTCCGCCACCTCATCATCTGTCAATTGCACATTTATGTACTTTGTTTCTTCATAATCGACAAATGACCATCCATTTACATCAACATAAAAATCTTTAGGAAATACCTGATAAATCTCTGGTATCTCCAAATCCATAAGTCTCTTTAAATACTCGTTTTTCTTTGAATAAGTAATCATAACAGCATTCTCTCCTTTCGTATTATCCGTACACTCTTTTCTAAAAACGCATTTCCCAAAATCTTTCTTTAATATTTCCGACAACTTTTCCATTGGTTTAAGACTTTGAAATGTTCACATTCCCCAATATAGCATCTTACAAAACAGAATCAATACCCTTTACAGAAAATGAACCCTTTGGGCAGAAAACGGACATAAAAGCAGCTTTACCACATTCATATGGTAAAACTGCTCTCTTTGAATTATTATGCTATTATATCCTGCCTATCTCTTCGCAACCTGCATTGATAAAACTGTAATAAATTCCTCCGGGCTTGGCAACCGCCCTATTCCGAATAGACTATCCCAATTATATCTTGTTTCCTTGTTCAAAAACCCAATCAAAATAGCTTTCTCCATTTCCTTTCTTATTTCACTTTCACTTTTTCCCTCTCTTTTGGCAATCTTCTTAATTGCATCTTTGGCAGCTCTCTCACTCATTCGTTTTCTCCTTTCGGGTACTATAACTTCTTATCCATAAGTTTCTATAACTGATATGTTAATTTTAACTAATGTATATTTAATTAGTCAAACATTTTGTGTCTACATATTATGACATTACTCGACAAGGAGGGAATAAATTGAACCAAAACGGAAGTATTAAAATCCACTTAGATCAGCTACTTAAAGAATCTGGTCTGAGTAAAAACAAATTTTGTCAGAAAGCGGAAATACAACGCTCTCAATTAAACGGATATATGAATAATACCATTACGCGACTGGATACGGAAGTGCTGGTGCGAATATGCCGTACTTTAAATTGCTCCATTGCAGATTTATTAGAATATATCCCACCTGAATGAGAAATATAAAACACAGTCTGAAATCAAATCTTATTTCGGACTGTGTTTCTAAACCCTCATGCCCCACATTTGGCACCACCATAAATGAAACTGTGCAAGCGATAGGTTGTTGAATTTGT
>JAIEEY010000328.1 GCA_029067205.1 Lachnospiraceae bacterium | reverse complement strand
GCCTTGTACTCGGGGCTGTTCCATACGCCGCCGAGTGCAATGATATCAACCTCTGTTGTCTGTTTTGGGGGATTATTGTATCCAGTTTCTGTTTCCTGCTGCGGCAGGATTATAATCTGTATTTCCTCTTTTCCTAAACCAAGATCACGCAGACTGAAAAAATAACTGGTGCAGGATACCGTTGTCACGATGATAACGACTGCCAGAACAGGTGCAGAACGAAAGAGCCACTTGGTCTCTTTTTCGATAAACTTACTGTGGTTTTTTCCGGACTGTATATTTTGCAGCATTCTTTTTTTGGTATCTTCATCTGGTTTTATCGTATCGTAAGAATTATGGATTTCTTCTTTTAACATGAGTGTCATCACCACCTATTCCCTGTGTTTTCATCAACATTTTTCTCGCTCTCGACAGCTGGTTTCGCACCGTTGATTCTGGGCGATGCAGCATATTGGCGATTTCTGCAGTGTGATACCCCTCATAATAATGCAGATAAACGACATCTTTATATTTTGCCGGGAGTGCTAAAATTGCATCAAGCATACTGTTGTATGATTCGTGCGTAGTGCATTCGGGTGCAGGCTGTGAATTGAGGTGTTCCAGCCTGCGTTTCCAACGCCGCAGTTCATCTTTGCAGGTATTGGCTGCAGTCACGATCAGCCATGCTTTTTCGTGATTTTCGGATTGAAACTGCTGGCCATGTGTCATTAATTTCAGGAATGTTTCCTGAACCATATCTTCTGTATCAGCCGCATTTTTCATATAGGAAAAGCAGATGCGGTAGACAGTGTCGACGTGACGATAATAGATTTCTGTGATTTCTTCATCCGCGCGCAATGAAGACGCCATTGTCACTCACCACCTTTCAATATAGATACGATACAGGACGGGGAAATGTCGCCTCTTGAATCAAAAAAATTTGAGTCACTCAAACTTTTTAATTGCAAAAACAAGAGGGTAGTTCCTCAAGTACTTCATGACTTTTGGAACCCCCTTTTAATTTAGAACGATGGGTTTACAGTTTCAGAAATCTTCATATTTGTATTGGACAGCAGCTCCTGCGAAATTTTCAGTCGGTAATTCAGCAGATATTCCATACAGGTATATGAAAATTGTGCCTTGAATTTTAAAAACTCATAATCAATTTCAGCAATGTACTACATATATTTCAGGGGAAACGAAGGCTATCCGAAGGCAGAGTGATTCACAAAAGAGAATACAGAAAGGTCATAGACCTTCTGTATTCTCTTTCATGAGTTGTACATAATGTGCAGCATTTTCCTGATTAGATTTGATTTCCTCTGTGGTAACGGCGCGAACTACTTTTGCGGGATTTCCGAAGGCGAGGGAATTTTCAGGAATCCGCATTTTTCCAGTGACAAGTGAGCCTGCACCGATAATGCAGTTTTCACCAATGACTGCGCCGCTTAAAAGAATGCTGCCCATGCCAATGACAGTGTTGTCGCCGATAGTACACCCGTGAACGATGGCATTGTGACCAATCGTGACGCCTTCTCCTATATGAACTTGAAAATCGGAGTCGGTGTGTATGGTGGTGTTGTCCTGTACATTGGTGTTGTCCCCGATCGTGATCGAATTGGTATCACCGCGGACGACAGCATTGTACCAGATGCCCACATTTTCACCCATATGGACCTCGCCCACGACATGAGCCCCTGGGGCGATAAATATCTTTTCATTCATAATGAATATCTCCTGTCATCTCAGTCTGTTAAAGTCTTCGTCGGTAATCACATTCCCCTCCGCTGTATAGATGGCGGGATATCTTTCCTTTAGAAATGTTATCAGCGCAGCACCAGATTCCTTGGAGCATTCGGCTATGGCACGGCTTCCATTTCTGCTCATAAGCATGACTGTAAGGTAATCATACTTTTTATGTATATCGCCTACAGATAAGGTCTGCTTGACTATGCAGGCGGCAGAAAGATCAGAGAGCTTCAAAATCGAATGATGTGCGTCTGCCAGATAGATGTAGTCTTTTGTCAAGATGCCGTCCGACTGTCCGTTTGCCAGGGCCTCTGCTGTGCCAAGAAGCTTAACCACGCGGCATTCCATGTCCATAGTCTGACGCTCAAACTCGTCCATATCGCTTACAGTATATCCGTTGTTTTTTGCACATGTTATTTTCCATTTATTCGCCCCTCGTGTATGGCGAATGATTGTTATGATAATGCAAGCCAAGGCAATAATGGTAAAAAATGCAAAAACACCCATTATAACATAACCGGTACTTATAAGGTCCTCCTGTCCTGTCAGACGATATTCTTCTATCCTTCCGCGCGCCCAGTAGATTCCGTATGCGCCACCCAAGAAAACAATTCCAAAAAAGATATAAATTCCAAAAGAAATCTTGGCTGTTTTCTTCCTGATGGAATGGAACACCCCTTTAGCATAATGTTTTTTCTTGTAGTCTCCACTCATGACAGGTAAATACTTTTCCATACAAAAACCCCTTTCTTAAAAACTTGAATTTATCGTATTAATTATACTTCTTTGGTGGCTCATCAATAAATGTCGGTTTTTATTATATCTCAAATTGCGTTCATTTTTTTGAATTTTATTGTATGACCATTGATCGTATTTTGGTATAGATTGAACGAAACTATTTTCTTATATTTTACCATAATTCAAATAATACATCAACAAA
>JAIEEY010000327.1 GCA_029067205.1 Lachnospiraceae bacterium | reverse complement strand
AAACCTGAAGCTATGGGGTTGACCTAAAGGTTTCGCCTTAAGGCGAGGGTTTTAACCCCATTATACAGACAATAAAGATAGCTGTAATTTTCCGGCTGCTCAATCGAAAATGTTCCATCATTGTCTAAAAAATGTATTGCTTCCATCTTGTTACCCCCTGTATGATATATTTTTATAATCTTAGATTCTAAAAGCTCCTATCTGCGTTGACAGTTCCTGGGCTGAACTTGTCAGTTCAACTGATTCCTTTGCCACATTTTCACTGTGCGCCATCAGACTGTTGGCCTGCTCTACCAGAATATCTGAAGAGGCAAGTATTTCCTGCGAACTTGCTGCCTGCTCTTCAGAAATGGCAGCAACATCCTGTGCCACATTTTCTACCTGATCTACTTTCTGTATCATCTGCTGTACCAGATTCCCAACCGAGACAACATTATCAAAAATGACGTCAAATGTCTCTACTGCATTACCGATCAGCACATTACTGCTGTTGATATTGCTCACACTGTCGTTTGCCTGATTGACAACATCGCCGATCAACGCCTTAATCTCTCCAATCAGGTTATCAATATCCTGAACAGATTCTGCGCTGGTCTGTGCCAGTTTGCCGACCTCTACCGCCACGACAGCAAACCCTCTCCCTGCCGCACCTGCGCGTGCCGCCTCAATGGATGCATTCAGGGACAGCAGATTTGTTTCATCCGCAATATCGCTGATGGTCTTGGTGATATTACTGATCTCTTCCGAGGCGTTTCCTACTTTATCAATCGCACTCTGCAGTTTCGTCACAGAGCTGTTGATATCCTGCATTGCCCTGCTGATGTCCTGCATTGCCTCCTTGCCTTTCTGGGAGACATCAACGGTATCGTTCATCTTGGTGTTGACATCTTCACCATCACTCTTGGTTTCCTCCACAAGTATTGCGAGTTTTGCTGCACTCTGTGCAATCCCGTTTACGGAAATGGAAAGCTCCTCAACTGTTCTATTAAGCTCCTTCATAGAGTGATTCTGCTGCTTGGAAGCGTCAAACATCTGACCAGATATATCCTTGCTCTCATCCGCCTGATGATGAAGTGTGCCAGAAACGCCATTGATGGAAGAAATCATCCCACACATTGTCGTAATAAACTTCTCCACACACCGACTCATCACACCAATTTCATCACTGCCTGCTGACTGGCTGTGCACTGTAAAATCTCCATCTGTCATCGCCGTAATGACATCCGTCAGTTTTTTGACTGGTCGAATCATAATGTGCACGATCCGCTCGATCAGAATTGTCAGTACAACGACCGAAATCACGCCAAAAATGATCATGATATTTCTAATATTATTCAGATCGCTGTAAATCGTCTTAGTAGGAATATAGGATACAAGCACCCACTCTGTTCCATCTATCTTTTCAAAGACTGACATATTTCCACTGATTTCAACCACATCAAGTTCGTTCTGTGAGATCTTGTCTGCTACAGCCTGCATAAAATCATCATTCAGCTCATTCAACTTCCTGGAAATCAGACTTGTATCACGGGATGCCAGAATCGTATTATCATCTGTATTTACCAAAAAAGCTTCCGCACCATCCATTTTAATGAAACTGTTTACATAGACACTGACTTTATCCAAAGATAAATCTACCGAAAGCACACGTACATCATCAGAATAAGTTCTCAGCATACCGCACGCACTGATTACCTGTTCTCCGTTTACATTCGTATAGGCATTCGTAAATCCCATGTTAACCCTGCCAAGCCCCTCCTGAAACCACTCTGTCTGTGTCACATCGATTGTGGATTTTCCCGCTCCACCTCCTGCGGAAGATGACTCACCTGTTTTCACAACCGACACATTGCCGATCCAGATCCCTGCTGTCGAGCCTGCCGCTCCAAGATTAAAATCGATGCGTCCGTTTACATCATCATTGTCTGTCATGGTAAACTCATATGTATAAGTCTGCTTCGTCGTTGTCAGATCAACCGTCTGGTCTTCCAGATAGCGCTTATACTCCCGATCTGGCGCCGTTATACTCGCAAGCATCGTTCTGCCGGCTTCCGCATATGCGTCAAAGCTGACTCTGTATACGCCCTGTCTCTGGATTGGGAGAGCCGCCTGTACCAGCTGGATACTGTAATCTACTGTTCCTTCATTGGTTGTCTGAATGAAAATCCCGTTATCCTGGATTTCCGCTGATGCCTCTCCTTCCAGTGCCGTAAAAAACTGCCAATCCTTATCGTCCGTCAGATCCTCGGCATCAAAATCGCCATTATTGATATAATTCCCATTCTCATCCGGCTCCCGCAGCACGACATCTTTGTCGGGTCTTCCCACTGCCTGTCCTGCATAGAGCGTGCCATCCATGTCTGCCACATAGATCCCCGCCGAATAATTACTGTCAAATCCACAATAGGCGTCCAGATATGTCTGCATCTGATCCTCATCAAAAGCCATCCATTCTAGCGCCTGTTTCTGCACATTAAAGGATGTCAGATTTTGGTTCAGCCACGCCTCGATCGCGGTAACCTGGCTCTCCACCGAAGTCTTTAGAAGCTCTTCCGCATTCGACTGGATCACATTTTTTGATACATAATAGGACAAGCCGGCGAGCACGATTACAATCACGATTACCACAGGCAGTATGATACCCAGCAGTTTTGCTTTGATTGAAATAAATTTTCCCATAGGATTAACCTCCGATTTTATATCCTTATACCTTTCACCTCTGCGAATGGCTCCACAAACTACTTATACTGCCCCACATTTCCGGCATCTACCTTCTCAAAGGGTATCAGAATGTATTTTCCATCCTCCGCAGCACCTTCAATCTCCTTGATCGACTGCCCTGCTGCCAGCTTTTCTGCTGCCTCAACCGCGGCGACAATCTGGTCAGACATTGCCTGATACACAGTAAAATCCATTCTTCCGTCAATAATCGCCTGACATCCGTTTGCGGAGGCATCTACTCCCAGAAACAGGATGGAATCCGTATCAAGCCCTGCTGCCTCACATGCTGCAACTGCGCCAAGCACCATATCATCATTGTTCGCAGCCACACAGTCAACCGGCCTTCCAGTCTTTAAGAAGAGCTCCATCAGCTCCCTTGCAGTGTCCTCATTATAATTTGCATAATCCTCAAATACATAGTTAATTTTTTTACCGCTTGCCTTCAATGTCCGCTTCAATCCGTCTGTCCTGCCGTTGGTGCCCGAAGCTCCCTTCGGTCCTTTGAATAACACGATATTGATCTCACTTTTATTTCCAAGCTTGTCCAGGATATACTCTGCCTGAAACTGCCCTGCCATATATTCATCCGATGCCACATAAACATAATGGTCCTTTTCTAGCTGTCCATCATCTGGGGCATTGTTGATAAACACGATCGGCGTATCTTCGGCCGCTGCTTTCAGCTCTGTCACAATATCCGCAGACACCGGTCCGCACAAAAGCACATCACATCCCTGCGCAACCGCATTTTTAATCTGGGCGTCCTGCGTCTCAACAGAATTTTCCGCATAACCTACATCAAACGCTAACCCCCGCATCAGCGCCTGCTCTTCCAGCTGAGCCGCCCATCCTTCATAATAGGCACCACTTTCTATCGCGGTGTAATAAACTTTAGCGCCGTCTGAAGTATCTGCACCCTGGCAGCCGTTTAATAATGCAGCAGCCATAGCTGCTGCCAATAATACTACACTTTTCTTTTTTATCATAATAATCCCCCATTCTTGCTCAAACCTGTGAATTTGGGCGCAAGCACAAATTCGCCGTGTGAAAAATCTCTGTTTTTTCACACGATACACCTGCTTACCTTTTTTCTCAGTTTAGTATTTTTATCAGGAATCATATATCAGAAAAATGTAAAAAATGTTAGATATATGCCGTCTTTTAATTTCCCAAACGTCTGAGAAGCTGCTCAGGATGCTCCGTATATTCTGTGGGTCGGAGATGTAAAAGGAGCAATAAGTTATCTGGAAGTGCTGCCTTCTTCCATAATAAAGAACCAAAAGCGGCTTGATGAACAGATAAACTATCTAAAACGGAAAGAATATAGCATAACCTATTATGCGGTGAGGGCAGGACTTGGTCTGAGAAATTCCAGCAATCCAGTAGAAAAAGCAAATGATATACTGGTTGCCCGGAGACAGAAACATAACGGAATGTCATGGTCAAAATATGGGAGCAGTGTCCTGGCAGCAGGCGTATAATTTCATAATTATTGTTCACGCCCCATCTGATTTTGGTACAATTTTGTTTATTGTAGGCGTAAACAGCAACTTTTTTGCACACAAAATGCTAAAGGGAAAGAGCTAAAGCTTTTGGCATTTTGGCGCATGATTTCCACTACGTTGATGGACGAGTGAACAGTAACATTTCATATACTCTTGCGCAAAATATTTGTGTATTCCCGTTGACATGTTGTGTATTATTGTGTATAATGCTTTTTTAAGAAGGAACACGATAAACCCAAGAAATACGGCTATCAATTCAAACGAAGCGGTGGAAACCACGACATCTACTACAATCCAAATACAAATATTCTATCCCACTGAAACGTGGTCATTTCGATGAAGATGATCTCCGATACATTCACATACCGGGCAGCAACCGATACCAGGGCAGTCCGCAAAAATGTTTCCCTTCCTGCATGGATGGCTACATTGGCAGAAAAGCGAGGTGTGAATTGCTCCCATGTGCTCCAGGATGGGCTTATGCAACTGCTCAATGTCAGTCATGCAAGGTAAGAAGCGCATACATTAACCAGAAAGGAAGTGCATATTATGACATCAGCATTACATCCACAGCCGGAAATAATTACTTTGGATCAATACGAGGCTCTACCAGAGAACAGGCGGGCAGAAGTCTTTGAGGGTGTTATCTATGATATGGCAAGCCCATCACAGATACACCAGTCAATTTCCATGCAGCTATCTACTGTTATAAACAACTATATACTCCGTAAGAAAGGATCCTGCAGTATATTCAGTGCTCCGTTTGATGTAAAGCTGTCTGATAAGCCTCTGACAATCGTTCAGCCTGATATCATGGTCATTTGTGATAAAAACAAGCTGGATGGGAACCGGTGTAACGGTGCTCCTGACTTCATCATTGAGATTGTTTCGCCCGGCAATCCTGCAGATGATTATATTCGCAAGCTATATTACTACAAAAATTATGATGTGCGTGAGTATTGGATTGTGGATCCCCGCCGTAAGACGGTGACGGTGAACTATTTTGAGGGAAATATGCTGAACATTCAGTATTCCTTTGATTCCACAATCAAGGTCAATATCTATGATGATCTGCTTATCAACTTCTCAGATATTGCCAATCTGCTAAATATATAACCAAAAGAAAAGGCATGTGCTATCCTGCATATGCCTTTCATTCCACTTATGTGATTTTCTATTCAACTGCTGCCAGCTTCCTTTATGACTTCCCAGTCAAAATCCCGGGCTGAACCGTTACAAAGTCACGAACCACCAGCCCTGCTGGTGGTTTGCTGTTGGCCCTACTGGGCCGATGTTACTTTTCCGCCTAAA